>NZ_CBIFYV010000046.1:0-12005 GCF_966187215.1 Thermophilibacter sp. | reverse complement strand
CGCTCAGACAGCTTGCCGAGAAGAGCGCTCGGCAAGAACTCGCGGCGGGCCTTGCCCCGCCGGCCGTCGGCTTCGTCACCGTCGCTGCGGGTCGGGAGAGGAGGTCCGCCGCGAGTTCCGCAGCCGCGTCCTGTGCGGCGAGGACTGTCTGAGCGCCGGACCTTCTCGCCCGACCCCGCGGGGTCCCGCTGCCGTATACTCCAAGGAACCGACGAGAGGAGACCCCATGGCCGACGACCAGCTCATGCGCGCCGCCGAGCGCGCCCGCCGCGTGCCGGACGTCGTGGTGGTCACCGGCATGTCCGGCTCGGGCCGCACGCAGGCGCTCCACGTCTTCGAGGACATGGGCTACTTCTGCATCGACAACCTGCCGCCGCGCCTGCTCTTGCAGCTCGCCGAGCTCGTGGGCATCAACTCCGGCGTGGGCCGGCACCTGGCCGTGACCTGCGACCTGCGCAGCCAGGGCCTCTTCGACGAGCTCTCCGACTCCGTGAAGCAGCTGCGCGACCACGAGATCTCCTGCAGCGTGGTGTTTCTCGACACCTCCGACGACGTCCTCGTGCGCCGCTACGACGAGAACCGCCGGCGCCACCCGCTCGCCCAGCCGGGCGAGTCCATCGGCGGCGCCGTGGCCCGCGAGCGCGCGCAGCTCGCCGCTGTGCGCGACTCCGCCGACCTCGTGATCGACACGAGCCAGCTGCGCATCGCCGACCTGCGCGCCCGTCTGCGCCGCGCCTTCTCGGAGCTCTCGGACCAGCAGCTCATGGAGGTCTCGGTCTTCTCGTTCGGCTTCAAGCACGGCATGCCGGCCGAGGCGGACCTGATGATCGACGTGCGCTTCCTGCCCAACCCCTTCTACGACCCTCAGATGCGCCCGCTCACCGGGCGTGACCGCCTCGTTGCTGACTTCGTGCTCGGCAACCCCGTCACCGAGAAGTTCCTGGACGCGTGGTACCGCCTGCTCGACGTGGCGATGCCGGGCTACGTGGCCGAGGGCAAGAGCCACCTGTCCATCGCCGTGGGCTGCACGGGCGGCCAGCACCGCAGCGTGGCCATCGCCGAGGCCACGGCCACCTACCTCGAGCGCGCGGGCTACCACGTGAGCATCTCCCACCGCGACCTCGCGCTCGCCAACGTGCGGACGAGCTAGGCCATGTCGTTCACCGCCGAGGTCAAAGACGAGCTCTCCCGCGTGGAGGCGCCCTCGCGCGCCGCCGAGCTCGCGCAGCTCTCCGCGCTCGTGCGCGTCTGCGGGACGCTGTCGTTCCACGGCTCGGGGCGCTACGCCATCCGCGTGGCCACCGAGACGGGCGCGGTGGCGCGCACGGTGATCAAGCTCACGCACAAGCTCTTCGACCTGGAGACCGCGCTCACGGTGCGCCGCTCGGTGCTGCACAAGACGCGCAACTACCTGATCGAGATCCCCGAGCAGGACGAGCTGGCCGACGACCTCGTGCGCCTGGGGATCCTGGCGCCGGGGCGCGGCATCGTGCCGGGCGTGCCCGCCGCGCTCACGCGCGACGCCGCCGGCCGGGCGGCCTTCGTGCGCGGCGCCTTCATGGCGGGCGGCTTCGTGGCCGACCCGCGCGGCGAGTTCCACCTGGAGATCGCGGTGACGGGGGAGGAGTTCGCCCGCGAGCTCGCCGGGCTCGTGCGCGACATGGGGGCCCAGGCGCGCCTCAACCGCCGCCGCGGCGTCTTCGCCATCTACCTCAAGAGCTACGACGACGTCATCGCGCTGCTCGGCGCCATGGGCGCGGCGAGAATGGCGCGGGTGGTGGAGGTCGCGCGCGCCAAGAAGTCCGTCAAGAACGACGTCAACCGCCGCGTCAACGCCGAGATGGCCAACCAGGCGCGCTCCACCGGCGCCGCGGCCGAGCAGCTCGAGCTCGTGGAGCGTGCGGAGCGGCTGATTGGGCTCGGGGCGCTGCCGCCGGCGCTGCGCGCGTTCTGCCGCGCCCGCCGCGCGCACCCGGAGCTGTCGCTGGCGGCGCTCGGCGCCGAGCTCGACCCGCCGGCGTCCAAGTCGGCGATGTACCACCGCGTGCTGCGCCTCCAGGCCCTCGTCGACGAGGCCGAGGCCCAGGCCGGGTGACAATGGGGACGGAGGTGTTTGTCACCTCATCAAGCCAGTCCAATTTGACGAGGTGACAAACACCCCCGTCCCCATCGTCGCGCCCTTCTCGCCCCCACATCTGAGCGCGCGCGACTCAAATTTCCAGACGCGCTCAGATTGCGCCGCATCGAGGCGCCCGCGTGGGGTACACTATCGAATGGCAAGGGCTGTGCCCTGTGGTTTGCTTGGTACGTTGGGGAGAAGCCCCGGCGGCCACGTGAAAGGAGAAAGCATGGCAGTAAAGGTTGCTATCAACGGCTTTGGTCGCATCGGCCGTCTGGCGTTCCGTCAGATGTTCGCCCACGAGGGCACCGAGATCGTGGCCATCAACGACCTCACCTCTCCGGATATGCTCGCGTACCTGCTGAAGTACGACTCCACCCAGGGCAACTACGGCCGTGAGCACACGGTTGAGGCCACCGAGGACGCCATCGTCGTCGACGGCAAGAAGATCACCATCTACAAGGAGGCCGACGCCAACAACCTCCCCTGGGGCGAGCTCGGCGTGGACGTCGTCCTCGAGTGCACCGGCTTCTACACCTCCAAGGCCAAGGCCCAGGCGCACATCAACGCCGGCGCCAAGAAGGTCGTCATCTCCGCTCCCGCGGGCAACGACCTCCCCACGATCGTCTATAACGTCAACCACGAGACGCTGACCGCCGATGACGACATCATCTCCGCGGCCTCCTGCACCACCAACTGCCTCGCCCCGATGGCCAAGGGCCTCAACGACTTCGCGCCGATCGTCTCCGGCATCATGACCACCATCCACGCCTTCACCGGCGACCAGATGCCGCTCGACGGCCCGCAGCGCAAGGGCAACAAGCGCCGCAGCCGCGCCTGCTCCGAGAACATCGTCCCCAACTCCACCGGCGCCGCCAAGGCCATCGGCCTGGTGCTCCCCGAGCTCAACGGCAAGCTCATCGGTGCCGCCCAGCGCGTCCCGACGCCCACCGGCTCGCTGACCAACCTCTACTGCGTCGTTGACAAGAAGGTCACCGTCGACGAGGTCAACGCTGCCATGAAGGCCTACGCCGAGACCATCCCCGAGACCTTCGCCTACAACGAGGACGAGATCGTGTCCCGCGACATCGTCGGCGAGACCCACGGCTCGATCTTCGACGCCACCCAGACCATGGTCCAGGACCTCGGCAACGGCCAGAGCCTCGTTCAGGTCACCTCTTGGTACGACAACGAGAACTCCTACACCTCCCAGATGGTCCGCACCATCAAGTACTTCGAGAAGTTCGTCGCCTAAGCGCGCGTCTCTCGCATCCTTGGGGCGCGGTCGCAGCTCACGGGGCCGCGGCCGCGCCCCTTTGTGTATCCACCCGGAAGAAGGAGGGAACCCATGGCCTTCACCAAGAAGACCGTCCGCGACGCGGACGTCGACGGCAAGCGCGTCCTCATGCGCGTTGACTTCAACGTGCCCCTGAAGGACGGCGTCGTGACCGACGACACGCGCGTCAAGGCGGCCATCCCCACGATCAAGTACCTCAAGGAGCACAACGCCAAGATCATCCTCATGAGCCACCTCGGCCGCCCCAAGGGCGACGGCCCCGAGCCCGAGCTCTCGCTCAAGCCGGCCGCCGACAAGCTGGCCGAGCTCACCGGCTATGACGTGAAGTTCGTGGACGACACCTACGGCGAGAAGGCCAAGGCCGCCGTCGACGCCCTCGAGCCCGGCGACATCCTCGTCCTCGAGAACGTCCGCTTCGACAAGCGCGAGAAGAAGAACGACCCCGAGATCGCCAAGACCCTGGCATCCTACGGCGACATCTTCGTGCTCGACGCCTTCGGCACCGCGCACCGCGCCCAGGGCTCCGTGGTGGGCCCGGCCCAGTACCTGCCCGCCTACGCCGGCTTCCTGCTCGAGAAGGAGGTCGACACCCTGACCTCGATCTTCGCCGAGCCTGAGCGCCCGTTCGTCGCCATCGTCGGCGGCTCCAAGGTGTCCTCCAAGATCGGCGTGCTCGATCACCTCATCGACTCCGCCGACACGCTGATCATCGGCGGCGGCATGGCCTACACCTTCTTCCTCGCCAAGGGCTACACCGTGGGCACCTCCCTCAAGGAGGAGGACTGGGTCGAGCGCGCCGGCGAGATGCTCAAGAAGGCCGAGGACAAGGGCGTCAAGATCCTGCTCCCGATCGACAACGTCGTGGCCGACCACTTCGGCGAGGACGCCGAGGGCGAGGTCGTCGACTCCGACAAGATCCCCGACGACCGCATGGGCATGGACATCGGCCCCAAGACCCGCGAGCTCTACGCCGAGGCCATCAAGGGCGCCAAGACCGTCTTCTGGAACGGCCCCATGGGCGTCTTCGAGATGGACCAGTTCGCGGCCGGCACCGAGGCCGTGGCCCGCGCCGTGGCCGACTCCGACTGCACCTCGATCATCGGCGGCGGCGACTCCGTGGCCGCCATCAACAAGTTCGGCCTGGCCGACAAGATGAGCTGGATCTCCACCGGCGGTGGCGCGTCCATGGAGCTCGTCGAGGGCAAGGCCCTTCCCGGAGTGGAGGCGCTTCTCGATGCGTAAGAGGATGATCGCGGGCAACTGGAAGATGAACAAGACCTACAGCGAGGGCGTCGTCCTCGCGCAGGGTCTCGCCGACGAGCTCAAGGACGGCACCGGCGACGTCGACGTGGTGGTCTGCCCGCCCGCCGTCGACCTCAAGGGCGTCTCCGAGGTCATCGAGCAGAGCGCGGCGCCGTTCGCGCTCGGCGCGCAGAACGTGTACTGGGAGGAGTCCGGCGCCTACACCGGCGAGACGGCCCCCAGCATGCTCGAGGCCGTGGGCGCCACCTACTGCGTCATCGGCCACTCCGAGCGCCGCGACTACTTCGGCGAGACGGACGAGGACGTGAACAAGAAGGCCAAGGCCCTCATGGCTCACGGCATCGTGCCCATCAGCTGCTGCGGCGAGTCCCTCGAGGTCCGCGAGGCCGGCAAGCACGTCGAGTTCGTGGTCGACCAGATCAAGAAGGACACCGAGGGCCTGGAGATCTCTGACCCGTCCAAGTACGTGGTCGCCTACGAGCCCATCTGGGCCATCGGCACCGGCAAGACCGCCACGGCCGACGACGCCCAGGAGGTCTGCGGCGCCATCCGCGCCACGCTGACCGAGGTCTTCGGCAAGGAGACGGCCGACGGCATCCGCATCCTCTACGGTGGCTCAGCCAAGCCGGAGAACATCGCCGGCTTCCTCGAGAAGGAGGACGTCGACGGCGCGCTCGTCGGCGGCGCCTCGCTCAAGGCCGACAGCTTCGCCGCCATGGTGAAGAGCGCGATGGCGTAAGGCACCGCGTCCGCGCGAAGCTCGCATGGAGGGCTCGGACGTCTCAGGCGTCCGGGCCCTCAGTTGTGCTAGCATCTCTTGATGCTGTGTCAACGTCTGAAGGGGAGCTCGTGAACCCGCTCAACATCATCCTCACCGTCATCCTGTTCCTCTCGGGGATCCTCACCGTCATCCTCGTGCTCATGCACTCCGGCAAGGGGACGGGCGTGTCCGACATGATCGCCTCGTCGCTCTACAACTCGGGCACGGGATCGGGCGTCCTCGAGAAGAACCTCAACCGCCTCACGGTGATCACCACCACGGTCTTCATCGTCTGCGTGGTCATCATGGCGCTGACGTACCCCACCGGGACCGTGGGCTAGGGCGTAACAGGGCGGAAATTGAGGCTACTGCGTTACGTACGCGTGTCGGGCTCCACCCGGCACGCTTTTTTAGGATAAAGTAAACAGTCGTTCTGTGGGTTGCCCGGGGGGCAGTCCATGGGGCGGAGGGACGGGGCAGGGAGCCTGCCCGCCTCAAGACAGGAGGAGGAAACAAGTATGGCTCAGCAGAAGATGGGCGGTGTCACCCGTCGCAGCTTCGTGAAGGGTGGCCTCGCCGCGGGCGCGCTCGCCGCGCTGGCCGCGTGCAAGAGCGAGTCCGCTGGCTCCGGTTCCGCCGACGGCGGCGCCACCGGCGGCACCCTCAGCTACTACATCAACAACCCCACCGCCATCGACCCGTATGACCTCGAGGAGGATCAGGGCATGCAGGTGGGCTACCAGCTCTTTGACGCGCTGACCACCTACGACTTCGAGAACGAGGAGCTCGTGGGCCTCGTCGCCGAGTCTTGGGAGCCCAATGAGGACGCCTCCGAGTTCACCTTCCACCTCAAGCCGGGCAAGTTCCACGACGGCACCGACGTCACCTCCAAGTCCTTCAAGCAGGGCTGGGAGCGCATCGTCCGCCCGAACGACTACGGCAAGGTCAGCGCGATCGGCTACCACCTCGCGATGGTCGAGGGCTACTCCGAGCTCTCCGCTGGCGACGCCGACGAGCTGACGGGCGTCACCTGCCCGGACGACAGCACCCTCGTCGTCAAGCTCACCCAGCCCTACGCCGACTTCCCGTACGTCTGCATGCACCCGGCGCTCTCGCCGATCCCCGACTGCGCCATCGGCGACGCCGACACCTTCAACACCTTCTTCTACGCGCCCGTGGGCAACGGCCCCTTCAAGATGGACGGCAAGTGGGAGGACGGCCAGGAGATCAACCTCGTCCGCTTTGACGACTACTCCTACGGTGACGTCGCCAAGATCGACGGCATCCACTTCAGCATCCAGAAGGACGTCCAGACGGCCTACACCGAGTTCCAGGCCGGCAACCTCGACGTCGCCCAGGTCCCCACGACCATGATGTCCGACGCCATCTCCCAGTACGGCGAGTCCGAGGACGGCTACACCATCACCCCGGACCACGCGGTGCTCACCGGTGCCGAGATGTCCACCTACTACCTGATGCTCAACCTGCAGGACCCCGTGCTGCAGGATGTTGACCTGCGCAAGGCCCTCTCGCTGGCCATTGACCGCCAGGCCATCTGCGACACCGTCTTCGAGGGCACCCGCGAGCCCGCCGGCTCCATCGTCCCGCCCGGAGTCGCCGGCTACGAGCCCGACACCTGGGAGTTCTCCAAGTACGACCCCGAGCAGGCCAAGGCCATCCTCGACGAGAAGTACCCCGCGGACGCCGACGGCAAGCGCGGCATCTCCATCGCCCTCACCTACAACCTCGACGGCGATCACAAGCAGATCATGGAGATGGTGATGGCCAACTGGAACGACCTGGGCATCGACACCACCTCCAACACCGCCGAGTGGTCCACCATCATCTCCAACGTCTACCCGAACGGTGACTTCCAGGTCGGCCGTCTGGGCTGGATCGCCGACTACCCGATCTACGACAACTTCATGTACCCGCTGTTCGTGACCGGTGGCGACAACAACTACGGCAAGTACTCCAACCCCGCCGTCGACCAGGGCATGCTCGACGCTCGCGCCATCGCCGACCCCGACGAGCGCATCGCCAAGTTCCAGGAGGTCAACGCGCTCGTGGCCGCCGACATGCCGGTCATCCCGCTGAACTTCTACAAGCACCAGCTCGTTGGCTCCACGCGCGTCCAGTCCCTGTACATGGACCCGCAGAAGCTCTGCGACATGAGCACCGTCGAGCTCCAGGCCTAGGTCCTGTCTCGCGACACTGTGAACATTTGATCTGAGCGTAGGCGGGGCACCCAACGTGGTGCCCCGCTGCCATGGCTCCATTTGCCCGCGCGGAGCCAGAAGCCCACGACAGGAGCTGTACGCATGGCAAAGTACATCATCAAGCGCATCCTGCAGTTCATCCCCGTCTTCATCGGCGTGACCATCATCCTCTTTGCGATGAAGACGATCGTCCCCGGCGACCCGGTGAAGATCATCACCGGCGGCAAGCAGGTGACGCCCGAGACCGAGCTGCAGATTCGCATCTCGAACGGCCTCATCGAGGTCGATGACGAGGGGAAGCCGATCTACGACGAGAACGGCGACACCATCCCGACGCCCGTCTGGAAGCAGTACCTCACCTACATGAACGACCTGCTCCACGGCGACCTCGGTCAGTCCTACACGCGCAACATGTCCGTGTCGGAGATCCTCCTCTCCAAGTACCCCTACACGGTACGGCTCGCTCTCGTGGCCATCTGCATCGAGGCGGTGGTCGGCATAGGGGCCGGCTTGATATCAGCGATAAAGAAGTACTCGTTCTGGGACGTGCTCGTGACGCTTGTCACCTCGGTGCTCGTTGCCATGCCCGCCTTCTGGCTCGGCATGCTGCTGCAGCTCTTCTTTGGCGTGTTCCTCAAAAACGTCACGGGCGGGGCCTTCTACCTGCCCATCTCGGGCGCGGGCGGGAGCCACGCCGAGTTCCAGGGCTGGGTCTACTACATCCTGCCCGCCGTCACCCTGGCCTCGGTCTCCACGGCCTACACGGCGCGCATCATGCGCTCCCAGCTGCTCGAGGTCATGAACCAGGACTACATCCGCACCGCCAAGGCCAAGGGCCTCTCGCGCCGCGGCGTCATCTTCCACCACGCGCTCAAGAACGCGCTCATCCCCGTTGTCACATACATCGGCATGGACCTCGGTGCGATGCTCTCGGGCGCCATCCTCACCGAGACGGTCTTCAACTGGCCGGGCATGGGCTACGAGATCTACCGCGCCGTCACGCAGCGTGACTGGCCCATCGTCCTCGGCGGCGTGACCGTCATCGTCGTCGTCGTGATGATCATCAACCTGCTCGTTGACATCAGCTACGCCTTCCTCGACCCGCGCATCCGCTTCGGGTCGGCCAAGGACAAGGGCTAGGAAGGCGAGGGAGAAACCATGACCAAGAAGAACTCTCTCGAGGACCAGGCGCAGGGCGCCGTCGCGGAGGCCGCGGTCGCGGCCGAGGCCCCGGCCAAGTCGCGCACCCTCTGGAGCGACGCCTGGCAGCGCCTCAAGCGAAACAGGCTCGCGCTCATCGGCGCCGCCTGGATCGTCTTCGTTATTCTTGTCGCCGTGACGGCCGACCTCTGGGCCCCGCAGATCCTGGGCTCGCCGACCGACATCGACACGGCCACGGTCGCGCAGAACTCCAAGCTGCCGCCCTCGCTCGAGCACCCCTTCGGCACCGACGCCACGGGTCGCGACCAGCTCGTCCGCGTCATCTACGGCGCGCGCGTCTCGCTCGTCGTCGGCGTGGTCGCCACGCTCATCTCCACGGCCATCGGCCTCGTCATGGGCGGCATCGCGGCCTACTACGGAGGCATCTTCGACACGATCATCATGCGCCTGGCCGACATGTTCCTGGCCATTCCGTACACGCTGTTCGTCATCGTCATGCTGGCGGTCATAGGCCAGGGCATCCAGAACGTGTTCATAGCGATCGGCATCCTCGGCTGGCCGCAGATCGCCCGCGTGTTCCGCTCGGCGATCCTGTCCATCAAGGAGAACGACTACGTTGACGCGGCGCGCGCCATGGGCGCCTCCGACCTGCGCATCATCGTGCGCCACATCTTCCCCAACTCGGTGGCCTCCATCGTGGTCTACGCCACGATGAACATCGGCGGCGCCATCCTCACCGAGAGCGCCCTGTCCTACCTCGGCATGGGCGTCACCCCGCCCACGCCCTCCTGGGGCATCATGATCCAGGACGGCCAGACCTACCTGCAGACGCAGCCGTGGCTGATGATCCTGCCCGGCCTGGCCATCCTCTCCACCGTGCTCGCCTTCACCCTGCTCGGCGACGGCCTGCGCGACGCACTCGACGTCAAGATGAAGGACGCTTAAATGGCACTCGGCAAGAAGCGCGCCCAGGACCCGGCGCTCGACCTCAAGAACCAGCCGGTCCCTGAGGGCTCCCACCTCCTCGAGGTGGACGACCTCAAGATGTACTTCCACACCAAGGACGGCGTCGTCAAGGCCGTCGACGGCGTGAGCTACACCCTCGACCGCGGCGAGACGCTCGGCGTGGTCGGCGAGTCGGGCTCGGGCAAGTCGGTGACGCACATGACGATCATGGGCCTCATCGACATGCCTCCCGGAAAGATCGAGGGCGGCGACGTCCGCTACCGCGGCCACTCGCTGCTCCAGATGAGCGAGCGCGAGATGCAGCAGATCCGCGGCAACGACATCGCGATGATCTTCCAGGACCCCATGACGTCGCTGAACCCGGTCTACACGATCGGCCGCCAGCTCGGCGAGGGCCTGCGCCTGCACCGCGGCTACACCAAGCAGCAGGCCACCGAGCGCGCCATCGAGCTGCTCGACATGGTGGGCATCCCCAACCCGGAGCAGCGCGTCAAGGACTACCCGCACCAGTTCTCGGGCGGCATGCGCCAGCGCGTGATGATCGCGATGGCACTGGCCTGCGACCCGGACATCCTGATCGCCGACGAGCCCACCACGGCCCTCGACGTGACGATCCAGGCGCAGATCATCGAGCTGATGAAGCAGATGCAGGAGCAGAACGGCAACGCGATCGTCATGATCACGCACGACCTGGGCGTCGTGGCCGACGTGGCCGACAAGATCATGGTCATGTACGCCGGCCATCCGGTGGAGTTCGGCACCGCCGACGAGATCTTCTACCACCCCATCCACCCCTACACCTGGGGTCTGGTGCGCTCGATTCCCGAGCAGGTCATCGACGAGAAGAAGCCGCTCACCCCAATCAAGGGCAACCCGCCCTCGCTCGTGAACCTGCCGAGCGGCTGCCCCTTCTCGCCGCGCTGCCCGTACGCCACGGAGCGCTGCCGCATCGAGATGCCCGAGCGCTACGTGACCGAGACCGGCCACTACTCGCGCTGCCACTTCGCGGGCGACGCCGCGTTCGTGGCCGCCAACGCGCCCGAGAACTCGCGCACGCGCGCGGCCAAGACCGCCGCGACCGCCGCGGCTCAGAAGGGAGGCGAGGCCTGATGGCAGACGAGAAGCGCGAGCCGCTGCTGCACGTCGAGCACCTCTGCAAGGAGTTCCCCGTCGAGGGGGGCGTCTTCGGCCGCAACGCCGGGCGCGTCCACGCGGTGGACGACATCAGCTTCGACATCTATCCGGGCGAGACCTTCGGCCTGGTGGGCGAGTCGGGCTGCGGCAAGTCCACCACGGGCCGCTGCATCATGCGCCTCACCGAGCCCACGAGCGGCACCGTCATCTTTGACGGCGAGGACGTCTCCAAGCTCAAGGGCAAGCAGCTCAAGAAGATGCGCCACGACATGCAGTACATCTTCCAGGACCCCTACGCGAGCCTGAACCCGCGCATGACCATCGGCGAGATCGTCTCCGAGCCGCTCGTCATCCACGGCGAGATGCCCAACAAGGACGAGCGCATGGACTACGTGCGCCACCTGCTCGACATCGTGGGCCTCAACCCCGAGCACATCAACCGCTACCCGCACGAGTTCTCGGGCGGCCAGCGCCAGCGCGTGGGCATCGCCCGCGCCTTCGCGCTCAAGCCCAAGCTCATCATCTGCGACGAGCCGGTCTCGGCGCTCGACGTGTCCATCCAGGCGCAGGTGCTCAACCTGCTCAAGGACCTGCAGGACGAGTTCGGCACCGCGTACCTGTTCATCGCGCACGACCTCTCGGTGGTGCAGCACATCTCCGACCGCGTGGCCGTGATGTACCTCGGCAACCTGATGGAGTACTCCGACTGGAAGACCCTCTACGCCGAGCCGCACCACCCCTACACGCAGTCGCTGCTCTCGGCCGTGCCGGTGCCCGACCCGGACGTCCAGCACAACCGCAAGCGCATCATCCTGCCCGGCGACCCGCCCTCGCCGATCAACCCGCCGAGCGGCTGCCGCTTCCACACGCGCTGCCCGATCGCGCAGAAGAAGTGCTCGATGGAGCGTCCCGAGCTGCGCGAGGTGTGTCCCGGCCACTTCTGCGCCTGCCACTTCGCCGAGCCCAACCCGATCAAGGAGACCTCGATCGAGCTGTAGGTACCGTGCGTGACATACGCGAGCCCCTTGCCGGGGGGGGAGGGGGGGGGGGGGTGGTGTTGGAGGAGGTTTTTTTCCTCGTGGGTGT
>NZ_CBIFYV010000045.1:0-13529 GCF_966187215.1 Thermophilibacter sp. | reverse complement strand
TTGCACCCCGAAAAGGTAGCTCTGGTGGGGGGAGAAAAAAACCCCCCCCCCCCCCGTTCCCACGTCCCCACTGTCAACCCTAGTAGTGGCGACCGTAGCGGCCGCCGCGGATGCCGCGCCCGCGCTGGCGCGAGCCGGCGAACATCGTGCGCGTGGAGCGCTTGGTGGGGCGGTCGGCCTGCGGGATGATGCGGCCGCTGTCGTACGAGAAGCCAGGGAGGTCCCACACGGGCACGAGCTTCTTGGTGAAGTACTCGATCTCGCGCAGCGGGCTGATCTCGTCGGGCGCCACGAAGGTGTAGGCGTGGCCGGTGGCGCCGGCGCGGCCCGTGCGGCCGATGCGGTGCACGTAGTCCTCGGGGTCCATGGGGACGTCGAAGTTGACCACGGCGTCGATGCCGCTCACGTCGATGCCGCGGCTCATGACGTCGGTGGCCACGAGCACCTGCACCTTGCCGTCGCGGAAGCGCTCGAGCGCGCGGGCGCGAGCGGCCTGCGGGCGGTCGGCGTGCATGACGTCAACCTTGACGCCGGCGGCCTTGAGGGTCTTGGAGACGTCGTCCACGCGGTGCTTGGTCCGGCAGAACACCAGCACGCGCTCGGGCTTCTCGCCGGCCGCGCCGCCGGTGTCCAGGAGGGCGCGCAGCAGGTCGATCTTCTGGCCCTGCGTGACGGGGCAGAGGTGCTCCTCCACGGTGTCCGCGGTCTCGCCCACGCGCGCGATCTCAACGGTCACGGGGTCGGTGAGCAGCGCGTCGATGGTGGACTTGATCGACGGCGGGATGGTGGCCGAGAAGAGCAGCGTCTGGTGCCGCTCGGGCAGCGCGTGCATGATGCGGCGGACGCTGGGCCAGAAGCCCATGTCGAGCATGCGGTCGGCCTCGTCGAGCACGAGCACCTTGACCTGCGCGAGGCTCACGTGCTTGTGCTCCATGAGGTCGATGAGGCGGCCCGGCGTTGCCACGAGCAAATCGCAGCCGCGCTGGAGCTCGGCGATCTGCTTGTCGAACTTGGTGCCGCCCATGACGATGACCGCGCGCTGGCCGGTCTTCTCGCAGACCACGCTCACGACGTCCTCGATCTGCGCCGCGAGCTCGCGCGTGGGGGTGACCACGAGCGCGTGCGGGCCCTTGCCCTGGCCATGGGCACCGGCGATGAGCTGCAGCGTGGGCAGCGCGAAGGCCGCCGTCTTGCCCGTGCCGGTCTGCGCCGAGGCCACGATGTCGCGCCCCTCGAGGACGACGGGGATTGCCTGGGCCTGGACCGGCGTCGGCGTGGTGAAGCCGAGGGCGTCCACCCCGGCGAGGATCTGCTCGTTGAGCCCGAGCTCGGCAAATGTAGTAGTCATGCCTGCCAGTATAGTGCATGGGCGCACTCCCGGCCTCCGCCGCGGGGCCCCGCACGCCGCCGCGCGCCGTATACTGTCTCCGTTAACGTGCAGAAACGGAGTCGCACATGCCCATCAACATCCCCGACGGCCTGCCCGCCAAGACCATCCTCCAGCAGGAGCGCATCTTCGCCCTCGAGGAGGAGGTGGCCAGCCACCAGGACGTCCGCCCGCTGCACGTGGCGATCCTCAACCTGATGCCCACCAAGGTTGAGACCGAGACTCAGATCCTGCGCCTCATCTCCAAGTCCCCGCTGCAGGTGAGCTGCGACTTCATGCGCGTCTCCACGCATGAGTCCACGCACGTCTCCAAGGACCACCTGGTCAAGTTCTACGACACCTTCGACGCCTTCCGCGACAAGAACTACGACGGCCTCATCATCACCGGCGCGCCCGTGGAGCACCTCGAGTTCGAGGACGTGGACTACTGGGACGAGTTCTGCGAGATCGTGGACTGGAGCCAGGAGCACGTGTTCTCCACCATGTTCCTGTGCTGGGGCGCGCTCGGGGCGCTGTGGCACCTCTACCAGATCCCCAAGCGGCCGCTCGGCGCCAAGCTGTTCGGCGTCTTCAAGCAGCGCCTCTGCGACGAGTACAGCTTCCTCACCAACGGCTTCGACGAGGTCCACTACATGCCGCACAGCCGCCACGCCGCCATCGACACCGGCGAGCTGGCCAAGCACCCCGAGCTCTGCGTGCTCTCCGAGGGCTTCACGAGCGGCCCGTCGCTTCTCGCCACGCGCGACTTCCACGAGGTCTACGTCACCGGCCACTTCGAGTACGGCCGCGACACCCTGGCCGACGAGTTCTGGCGCGACTTCCACAAGGGCCTGCCCATCCGCGTGCCCGAGAACTACTTCCCCGACGACGACCCCGAGAAGCAGCCGATCTTCACCTGGCGCGCGCACGCCAACCTGCTCTACCGCAACTGGCTGAACTGGGTCTACCAGATGACGCCCTACGACCTCGCGCAGATTCCGTCTGCTGTCGCCGACCTGCGTGAGCGCGCCACGGGCCACGTGGACAAGTTCTAGGGAGGGCGCATGGGCGAGAAGGACACGGGACGCGCCGCCGCCGCGGGCGAGAAGGACGCGGCGCCCCGGGAGCGCCTGACCGGCGAGCTGCTGGACCAGCTGCTCAACGCGCCCACGCCGGAGGCCTACCTCGACGAGGGGCTCACGATCGACCGCACGCTACCCGAGTATCTCGAGCAGCTCCGCGCCGAGAAGGGCCTCAAGCGCTCCGAGATCATCCGCGCGTCAGACCTCAACGGGACGTTCGTCTACGACGTCTTCAAGGGCAAGAGCCGTCTGGGTCGCGACAACGCCATCATGCTGGCGCTCGGCATGGGCTGCACGCTGCTGGAGACCCAGCGGCTGCTGCGCCTCGACGGTGTGGCCGAGCTCTGGCCCAAGGTGCGCCGCGACGCCATCATCATCTGGTGCGTTAACCACGGCTTCACCCGTCTGCAGACCGACGAGGAGCTCTACCGCCTGGGCGAGAAGACCCTGTTCGGCACCGCGCCGCTCCGGTAGGCGCGCCCGGCCCCTGCGGGCCCGTCCGCCTCGCGCGCCGCGCCCGGTTTCAGTTGCGAACTGAGGAATCAGTCAGCAACTGAACATAAGCTTTACCATGGTTTGGTGGTGGGGCCCGAGCGAGCGGAGCGCAGTTGAACGACAACCAGGTCATACACGCCCTGGGCATCGACGATGCCTACGAGGTCGATCGCGTGCTCGCCAGCGGCCCGGGCGGCGTGACCGAGCTGGTCTCGCTGGACGGCTCCGGCCCCTTCGTCCGCAAGCGCATACCCTCCGGCCTGGCGCGGCGCGGCGTGTGGGCGTCGCTCGCGGAATGTGGCAGCGCGCGCCTGCCGCATGTGGTGGCCACCTACGAGATGCCCGACGAGTTCGTGGTCGTGTGCGACTTCGTGCCGGGCGAGAGCCTCGAGGACCTCGTGCGCTCGCGGGGGCGCCTCGATGAGCGCGACGCGCGCCAGGCGCTCCTGCAGCTGTGCGAGCCCGTCGCGGCGCTGCACGCGCACGGGATCGTGCACCGCGACATCTCGCCGACGAACGTCATCATGGCGGCGGACGGCGCGCACCTCATCGACCTGGGCATAGCGCGGTTCCGCACGGAGGGCGTGACGCACGACACCACGCAGCTCGGCACGCGCGGCTTCGCGTCGCCCGAGCAGTGCGGCTACGCGCAGACCGACGCCCGCTCCGACGTCTACTCGCTGGGTCGCGTCTTCGGCTACCTGCTCACGGGCGTGCTGCCCGAGACCCCCGACTCGGCCGAGTATGAGCGCGCGCTGGCCGACGACGAGGTCGTGAGCCCGCAGGCGCGCGAGATCGTCCGCCGCGCGAGCGCCCTGGAGCCGAGCGCGCGCTACCAGAGCGTGGCCGAGCTCGCGGCGGCGCTGTCCGGCGAGAAGGTCGAGGCGCCCGTGGCGGCGCCGGCTGCCGGGCGCGCCGGGGGAGCGACGGGGCCCGCGCGGGGCGGGCGCCGCTGGCCGCTGGCGCTTCTCGCCGCGGCGGTGGTCGTGGCGTGCGTCGCGCTGGTCGCCGTCTGGGCGCTGCGGCCCGGCGCGGCTGGCGATGAGCCCGCGACCCAGCAGCCGATTGCGAGCACGGACGGGGGCGCGGTTGCCGACGCCGGGGACGCGGGCGCCGGCGACAACACCACGACGGTGGCCTTGAACGAAGGCGTTGAGCTGGAGATCACGGAGTCTGGCTGGTCCGTTAACGACCAGGGCTTCGTCTTCTACGCGGTGGCTCTGAGGAACCCGGGAAAGATGCAGGTCGACTACCCCAGCATCTCCATCACGGGGCGCGACGCAGACGGCGGCGTGCTCTTCTCGGACGAACAGGTCTTCTCGGTGGCCCCGGGGGGAGAGACAGTCTACTGCGCGGGCATGACGGGCAATGGGGGAGAGGCCCCGGCCCAAGTGGAGTTCTCGCCGCTTGGGGTTGAGGACTACAACGTCACCTCGATTGAGGGGGAGTCGACCAAGCTCAGCGTCTCGGGCGTTCGGACCGTTACTGATGAGTTGGGCGGCGCGCGCGTTGTTGGCGAGGTGACCTGCGAGAAGGACGACGGCTCTGACTATGGTAGCGACGTCAGGCTCTCGGTGGTCCTGCGCGATGAAGACGGAGCGATCGTGGGCGGTGCGCCGGGGTTCGTGACGCGTCCCGCGGTGGGCGAGTCGGCTTCGTTCGAGGTGTCGCTCACGGGCGTTCCGGAGAATTACGCCTCGATTGAGGTTTACGCCAGTCCGTGGTAGCCGGCATAATGGACGGTGCCCTCCTCAAGACGCACGACGAGTCGGGCGGTTCAGAGAAATCAGTGATTTTTCGTATGATGTCCGAGTAGGCTCGTTTTGACACAGCTTGTGAGCTGGGAATCTTCTAAGCCGCATCTGTTCATACCGGACGGTTGCTCTCAAAATCACTGATATATCCGCTCAACGCGCGGAGCCGACCGTTCGCGGATTGCTCCGTGCCAACTCTCGGTCATCCGATGCCCGTGACCACGGCCGTCAGCGAGCTGCAAGCTAGGCGTCAGGCAGTGGATTCCAGCATCTCCTATGCTCCCCATACGCTAGGGGAGGAGACGTCATGGGAATCTATCTGAGTCACGACTCCGCGATTCGCTACTGGCTCACGAAGACGGGGGGCGAGTGCCTCCCCGAGAGCGCCGACGTTCACACGCTCGCTTTCGCGAGCGGGCGCGTGGGGGAGATTAAGGAGGCGCGTCTGCCGATCGACTACTCCCGGGAGCGGCCCCTGCACGTGCTGGTCCCCAACCGCGAGAGCGCTCACTCGGCTGTCGCGGTGGTGCCGCACGTCTGGTCGGGACCGTTGCCAGGTGGCTCGTTCTGTGCGCTCTCGGGTCAGAACTGCGTGAGCTCTCCCGAGTTCGCCCTGGTCCAGATGGCGCGAGGACACTCGTTGCCTGAGGTCATGCGACTCGCTCTCTGCCTCTGCGGGCGATTCTCCATCTCCGATTCGGGTCGTGACTATGTGGGTAGCCGCCCTCCGCTCGCGAGCCCCGAGTCGATAGCGCGCTTCCTCGAGGGGGTGCCGGGGGGACATGGGACTGCCGTCGTTCGAGAGGCGCTCCGCTATCTCGTGCCCGATGCGGCGTCGCCCGCTGAGGTCCTGCTGGTCGCCGCCTTCGTGCTGCCGCCGAGGCTGGGGGGATGGGACATGCCACCCGTCAGCGTTAATCAGCGCATCGATGTTGATCCGTGGCTGCGCCCCGTCGCGGGTGCGAGTTACTTCGTGGGCGACATCTACATTCCCTCCGTGAGGGGTGATGTGGAATTTGACAGCTACGAGTATCACACGGGACGCTATCGGCTCGACCACACGCAGGCGCGCCGCAACGTTCTTGAGGTGATGCACGTCAAGACGATGTCCGCGACCTGGGGCCAGATCAACACCTTCGAGCGTTTCGAGACCTTCATTCGAATGATCAAGGTGCGCTTTGGCATACCGGAGCGCAGCTTTACGTACGAGGAGCGCGAGGCGCAGATCGAGCTCTACGAGCTCCTGACGGATCCCGCGGCCGTGCTGTTTTGACGTCCGTGGAGAAATCAGTGGATTATTCCGCATCCGCCAAGTATCGCTTCCAGGCACGAATCTCTGACCTGCGGATTTGCATAGCGATTCCGATGAGCTACTTAGAGGACCCTCGAAAAAACACCGATTTCTAACTTCGAGCAGGTGGCGTTGCGTCCAGATTCGATAACGGAGACGAACCGCTCGCGTAATTCAGCTGGCAACTGAGGAATCGCCCTCCGCCCCCTTTCAGAATGAGACCACGTCTTCTGAAAGGGGGTTGCTATGGATGACTCCGCAACGAGCGTGGCAAAGAAGGGCCCGGGCTGGCCCATGATCGTGGCGTTGGTGGCCGTTGCCCTCATGGTCGTGGCGTACTTCCTGCCCTATGCATCCGCCACGCAGGACTACCGCGACGCGCTCATGACGATGCCCGACTACGCGCAGAGCGACGAGCTGGGCATGACGAACGCCGACATCGCGGACATGTCGCTCTTTGAGTACGCGCGCGTCTACGCCGCAGCCGGGGATCTGGGCGCGAGCACTGCGTTTACGGTGATCTATCTCCCGCTGCTCGTGGGGGCCGTCGCGCTTCCCGTTTTGGCGCTACTGTTCGCGGCGCTCAGAAAGCCGATTCCCGTGATTGTCTTCTCGGTGCTGGCCGTAGCGCTTCTTCAGCTGCTGAACTGGGACTTCGAGGACCGTCTTGTTGTTCCGAGCAGCTCTTATGACATCGGAATCGCCCGCTGGGTGTACCTCGTCGCCGGCATCGCTGCGATTGCGGGGGCTGTCTGGGGCATTGTGCTGCGGCGCAAGGTCAGGACTATCGCGTAGCTATTCACTTGGGCAAAGATTGGAGAACGTTATGAAAAAGAGCGCCTTGCTGGCCATGGCCCTAGTTGCGTCATTGGGAATCGCCGGCTGCTCTGGGCAGGCAGCACCCTCTACGGATGGGGGCGCGGCGTCGCCCGATGCCGCCTCCCCGGCAGCTCAGGCTCCAGGAGAGGATGACTCAATAGAAATCGACGAGATTGACTGGACGGTTGATGAGAGCGTAGTCAACGGGAACAGGAAGCTTTCGCTTAGCTATACGAACAACTCCACATTCCCGATCATCTACTTTGAGATCGAGTTCGACCAACGTGAGGACGTCACTGACGAGCAGCGCTCAGCGTTTGACGAGGTTTATTCCGACCCTGACTACACTCCGAGTGCAGAACCAGACGAGATATACATTGTCGGCCGCAACGAGCATTACGTCGAGCCGGGCGAGTCTGCCGATCCCGTACCGTGCGGCCTCGCCTACGCCATTACGAGCCCAACGCTCGAACAGTATGATCTCATGGAGCCCAGCATTGCGCACATCAGGTATGTGGGCAACGATGGCAAGGTCTACCGAGAGTACTACGACTTCTTGAACGACAAGTACAGCTTGGACAGCAATGGAACGGAAGAGACTATCTCGTCCGAGGCTTGGCCGGATAGCGAGCTGGCACAAATGTTGCCTTCGTTTGATGCTCCAGCGGTGCTCGTGGATAGCGACGAGACGGATACCTTCTCGTTTCATGCGTATGGGGCGACTGCCGATGAGTTCGCCGCCTATGTTGATGCGTGTAAAGAGAAAGGTTTCACCACGGTTGATTATGAAAGTGGCACGAGTTACGACGCAACTAATGATTCGGGGTATGAACTGAGTGTTGCCTATTACAGCAGCAGTGATGCGCTTAGTGTCAGGCTCGAGGCTCCCGGTGCATAAGCATCAGCATTGTCTTTGATGGCTTTTGAGAGAGTTTTGCTGGAGTTCCTAAAACTCAATCAGGTCCCGGACGCGCACGTCGAGCGCGCGGGCAATCCGAATGAGCACGTCGATGCCAACATCAGCCGCTCCTGTCTCGATCTTCCAGAGATAGGAGCGGCTCGTGCCCGTCATGAGCGCGAGCCGGCGCTGCGAGATTCCGCAACGCGTGCGCTCAGCGCGTATTCGGGAACCGATGGCCCGCTTCTCCGCCTCGTTGTCCATGCCGGTAAGGATATGAGCGCTATAGTCTGGTCATGCTCTCTATAGAGAGCCATATCAGAGAGCGCGGAAGGATGTGCGATGGGAATCAAAATCGACAAGGGCACGACCAAGTCGCTCAGGATCGGCGGCATCTGCGCGGTTGTGGGTCTGGTGCTCGGCATCGTGGGCACGCTGTTCGTTTCCAACTACAACCCGCCCGACAGCATCGGCGAGCGGGCGTCGGTCGTCTTCGGGCGCATCGTCTCCCAGAACGAGCTCGTCTCGGTCTCCCAGGACTACAACATCACGGACAAGCAGGAGGACGCAAACTCGTTCTTCGGCCTGTTCGACATTCCTTTTACGAACAACAGCTTCTGGTACCGCTATGCGGGCACCATCAAGGCGGGCGTCAACCTCCAGACGGCCGAGCTCGAGACAAGCGGGAACACGTTGACGGTCACGCTTGATCCCGCCTACATCATCTCGAACACCCCCGACATGGAGAAGTCCGGCGTCCTTGAGGAGAACAACAACGCGCTGAACCCCATTCACGTCGAAGACGTCGACGCGTTCCAGCAGTGGTGCGTGGAGGAGAGCGAGACGCAGGCGGTGGAGGGCGGCCTTCTCGATGAGGCCCAGACCGAGGCGGAGGCTCGCCTCACGCAGCTCTTCACGGCCGCGCTTGGCGATGACGTGACCGTCCAGTTTGTCTGGCGCGAGGCGCCGGCCGAGAACGCCGAGTCGTAGTCCCAGACCAGTAAAGGAATCGGGAGTAGCGCAATGTCTGAAGAGCCTGCCGCACAGGAGCGCGAGGCACAAGGTGCCGTGCCGCATCGGTCTGCCGAGGACTACGTGAACGCCGCAAACGCGGTGATCGACATAGCGGAGATTGCGGTCTCGTTCTTACCCGGGGGCGGCGCCGTGGCAAAGGTGGCGACCAAGGCCGTGCGGTATGCGCCGGCCGCCCGGAAGCTCGTGTCCAAGATTCCCGACGTTGCGCCCATTGCCGGTCAGGTTGCTGGGAAAATCCAGCAGAAGGCCCCTAACGTGGTGGGGGAGCAGGCCGGAAAGATCGCTGGAGCAATGAAGGGCGTCACGGCGGCGGTGGGCGCGAAGGGTCAGGCTGCTGGAGACGCCATCAAGAGAACGGTCGATGCTCGGGCACAGGAAAAGGCGCGCCATGAGGCCCGACGGGCACTGCTGGATGGTGCCGGAATCCGCATGCCGGTCGACCAGTTCATGGAGAACCGGGCCGCCCAGGCGAAGCTTTCCAGCCAAGCCGGTGACGACTACCTGGCCTACTGCGGCTGCTACGCCATCGCAACTTATCCCGGTCCCGTCAAGAAGGATGATTACGGCTCATTCCAGGACATCTACATCGGGAAGTCCCTCAATATGGGTCAAAGCATCCACGCGGACATCGTCGGCAGGGGCAACGTCGACGTATATGCCGACGTGAAGTACAAGCAACACGTCTACGTCCTGCTGTACCCCTGCGAGCCAGAGAAGCTGGACGCGCTGGAGGCCTCTCTCATCACCGCGCTTGACGCGGACGTCTCATACAACGCGCCGCGCGCGTAGAGGCGCGCGCCCGCGCTTCTCGCATCGGCGGCCGATAACCCGTTTTGCGGCCAGCAACCCGCATCGGCGGCAAACAACCCGCAAAAATTGATTTCATATTCATATATTTGCTGGATTAAGGTTTGTGGATGTCAGATTATGCGGGTTATTTGGTCGGTCGCGGCGAGAAGGGAGGAGCGCCGGCGGCGAGAACCGCGCCGCACCTCCGCACCCAACCCGCACGAAACGGGCCCCGAGCTCACCGCCCGGGGCCCGTCACCTCGTCACTGATGCCGGCGCGTCAGCAGGTCGCGCCGCCCGTCACGTTCTTGGCCAGGATCGCGTCCTTGTCGATCGGCGCGGTCAGCAGCTTGTCCTGCACGTAGTCAAAGCCGAGGCGCGCCACGGTGTCGGCGAAGCGCTCGCCGCTCTGGCCCTCGTCGCGGAAGAACAGGATCGCCCGCTCCACGACGTCCATGACCTCGTCCTCGCTCGTGAAGATCTTGTCCAGCGCCCGGCCGTGCGCGGTCTTCTTGCCCCAGCGGCCGCCGATGTAGACCTTGTAGCCGGCGAGCCCCTCGGTCACGGCGCCAAACGGGCAGCTCCCCACGCAGCGCCCGCAGTGGTTGCACGCGGAGCCGTCGATGGTGATCTTGCCGTCGGGCCCCACCTGCGCGTCCCCCATCGGGCAGGCCTTCACGACCTGGCAGACCTTGCACGCGCGGCACTTGGACAGGTCGATCTGCGGCACGCGCTGCCCCACGATGCCCAGGTCGTTGAGGTCGGGCTTCACGCACATGTTGGGGCAGCCGCCCACGGCGATCTTGAACTTGTGCGGCAGCTCGACGCCGTGGTAGCCCACGTAGAAGCGCTCGTGGAGCTTCTCGGACAGGTCGAACGTGTCGATGAGGCCGTACTGGCAGGTGGTGCCCTTGCAGCTCACCACCGGGCGCACCTTGGAGCCGGTGCCACCCGCGTCGAGCCCGTGGTCGCGCAGGAACTGGATGCACGGCTCGATCTGCTCGTAGCGCACGCCCTGCACCTCGAGCGTCAGGCGCGTGGTCATCGTGACCTCGCCCGAGCCGAACTTCTCGCTGGCCTCGGCCACGCACTTCTGCTCGGCGGCGGTCAGCTTGCCGTTGCGCGTGATCACGCGCACGTTGAAGACGTCGTCGTAGCGCTTGTCCTGCAGGCAGCCCATCCCCTTGAGGCGCTTGATCTCGGCCGCCGGGAGCTTGGCGCCGCGCCTCGGCACGCGCACCTCGTTGAACGTGAGCCCGCCCTCGAGCACGCGCGTGTTGGTGTAGCCGGCCGCCTTGAGGCGCACCTGCGCGAAGTAGGCGCGCTTGCCTCGGCCGCAGACCAGCAGGAGCTTCTCGTCCTTGGCGTGGCCGGGCAGCTCGCCGTCGAGCGTCGCCAGGTCCTCCCAGCCGGCGCCGGGCACGGTGGCGGCCGGCATCAGGTCTACCACGGCGTAGTCGGCGGCCTCGCCGGCGGCGTACTGGGCCGGCGTGAAGGTCTCGAGCTGGCCCGAGAGCTTGTTCTCCAGCACGTAGCCGGCCGTGACCACCGGGTTGATGGCGGTCGAGAAGGGCGGCGCGTACGAGAAGTCCATGAGGTCGAGGTCCTCCACGCGCAGCTCGCGGTAGATCGCCACCACGGCGATGTCGCAGAACTTGTCCACCGCGCCGGCGCTCACGAACTGCGCACCGAGCAGTCGGTGCGTCGCGCGGTCGGCCACGAGCTTGGTGACGAGGTCGGAGGCGCCGGGGTAGTAGTGGGCCTTGTCGTCGGTCACCACGACCGCGGTCTCCACGTCGTAGCCCGCCTCGCGCGCCTGCGCCTCGGTGAGGCCGGTGCGCCCGGCGTTGAGCGTGGGCAGCAGGCGCACCACGCCGGTGCCCAGGACGCCGGGGTAGGGCGTGGGCGTGCCGGTGAGCGTGCGCGCGAGCGCCCGCGCGGCGATGTTGGCCGTCGAGCCCATGGCGCTCCACTGGGGCTGACCGGTGATGGCGTTGCGGACCTCGGCGCAGTCGCCGACGGCGCAGACGTCGGGCACGTTGGTGGCGGAGTACTCGTCCACGAGCACGCACCCCTTGAGCGTCTCGACGCCGGAGCCGTCGAGCCAGGCCGTGGCCGGCCGGATGCCGATGGCGAGAACCACCACGTCGGCGGGGAGCGCGCCCGCGGGCGTCTCGACCGCCGCCGCGCGTCCGGCCGCGTCGCCCTCGCCGGCGGCGATGCCCGCGAGCGCCGTGCCCGTGAGCACGCGCACGCCCGCCTCGCGCAGCTTGCGCGTGACGAAGCCCGCCATCTCGGGGTCGAACGCGTTGGGCATGACCTGCGGTGCGGCGTCGATCACCGTGACCGACAGGCCGCAGCCCAGCAGGTTCTCGGCCACCTCCAGCCCGATGAAGCCGGCGCCCACCACCACGGCCCTGCGGCAGCCGTTCCTCTCGATGTAGGAGCGGATGCCCTCGGCGTCGTCGGGCGTGCGCACGCAGAAGACGCCGTCCAGGTCGGTGCCGGGCACGGGCGGGACGAACGGCGTCGCGCCCGTGGCGACGATCAGCTTGTCGTAGGCCTCGGCGTGCTCCGAGCCGTCCTTCTCGCGCACCGTGACCTCGTGCGCCGCGGCGTCGAGCGCCACCGCCTCGCAGCCGGTGCGCACGGTGACGCCCGTGAGCCCCTCGTAGGCCGCCGGCGTGTTGACGATGAGCTCCTCGCGCGTCTTGATGTCCCCGCCGATGTAGTACGGCAGGCCGCAGCCCGCGTAGGAGATGTCCTCGCCCTTGGTGACGACGAGCACCTCGGCCGAGCGGTCGCAGCGCTTGAGCTTCGCCGCGGCCTTGGTTCCGGCGGCCACGCCGCCCACGATCAGGTACCTCATGTGCGCACCTCTCCCTTGTGCGCGCCGCCCCTCGCGACGCGCGCCTTCAGCTTTCTCCATGTTAGGCCCGAAGGCGCGGCTCTGCCCTCGGCGCCCCCGTGCGCGGGCTATCATGGGGCGAGCGTAGCGTCAAAGGGGCCGCGGCCCCCGGAGGGAGACCCATGAGCGATCAGCGCGCGGCGAGAACCGCCATCTTCAGCGACATCGACGGGACCCTGCTCAACTCCGAGCATCGCATGACGCCGGCCACCCGCAGCGCCATCCTCGAGCTCGAGGCCAAGGGCATCCCCTTCGTGATCGTGACGGCACGGGGCATCACCGGCACCTACCCCCTGCTCGAGAAGAACGACATCGCCTGCCCGGTGGTCACCTACAGCGGCGGCGTCATCCTCGACGAGAAGCGCAACGTGATTCACCACCACGGGCTCACGCGGGCGCAGGCGCAGGAGGTCGTCGACTTCGCAACCGCCGAGGGCTTCGACATGACCTGGAGCGCCTACTCCTTCGAGGACTGGGTGGCCCCCGACAAGAGCGACGAGCGCCTCAGGGCCGAGGAGGCCGTGGTGATGGCCGAGGCGCGCGAGGGCGCGATCGACTCCATCGAGCGCGACGAGGTCCAGAAGGTGCTGTGCCTGTGCAACCCCGCCTGCACGGACGAGATCGAGCGACGCCTGGTCGAGCGCTTCCCGGAGCTGTCGATCGCCAAGTCCTCCGACGTGCTCATCGAGGTCATGAAGGCCGGAACCACCAAGGCGCAGGCCGTGCGCACGCTCTGCGACATCTGGGGTCTGGACCCGGCGGACGCGATCGCCTTCGGCGACCAGCACAACGACGCGCCCATGCTCGAGGCGGTGGGCCGCGGCTACCTGATGGGCAACGCGCCTGCCGACCTGCTCTCGCGCATGCCGCTCCACGCGCCTGACAACGATCACGACGGCATCGTCTGCGTCCTGCGCGAGCTGGGGCTCATCGGCGCTTCCAAGATATCATAAGTAAAAATAAATAGAGAATCCGTCTGCGCAAAAAGGCCGCATGTTGCACAGATTGGGACCTCGGACGAAAAGTTGGACACCGCGAGGCGTCCGGATTGGAGTCCAGATGTACCCGATGGAGACGAGGGAGCTCGCCGCG
>NZ_CBIFYV010000044.1:0-7475 GCF_966187215.1 Thermophilibacter sp. | reverse complement strand
TGGGGCACGCCCCGCGCGCAGTTCTTCGCGAAGCGAAGCTGTCTGAGCACGGGGCGTGCCCCACGGCCTGGTTACGTCACAGAAAGGATGAACCATGCAGTTCAGGGGAACAGTCTTCCGCTACGGGCGCGACATCGACACCGACGTCATCATCCCGGCGCGCTACCTCAACACCTCCGATCCCGCGGAGCTGGCCAAGCACTGCTTCGAGGACCTTGACACCACGTTCACCTCGCGTGTCAAGCCCGGCGACATCGTGGTGGCCGACGAGAACTTCGGCTGCGGCTCGAGCCGCGAGCACGCGCCCGTGGCCATCAAGGCGGCCGGCGTGAGCTGCGTCATCGCCAAGAGCTTCGCGCGCATCTTCTACCGCAACTCGATCAACATGGGCCTGCCCATCCTCGAGTGCCCGGAGGCCGCCGACGCCATCTCCGAGGGCGACGTCGTCTCCGTGGACGCCGACACCGGCACCATCACGGACGAGACCACGGGCGCCACGTTCCAGGCGCAGCCGTTCCCACCCTTCATCCAGGAGATCATCAGCGACGGCGGCCTCGTCGCGCGCACCAAGCGCGTGATGGCCGAGAAGGGCGGCAACTAGCCATGGCACGCGCGACCTACCGCATCTGCACCCTGCCCGGCGACGGCATCGGGCCCGAGATCATCGCCGAGGCCAAGAAGGTCCTCGCGGCCATCGGCGAGCGCCACGACGTGGAGTTCGTCTGCGAGGACCAGCTCATCGGCGGCGCGGCGATCGACGCCACCACCGCGGCCGGCGAGGAGGTCTCCGCCCTGCCGCCCGCCACGCTGAGTGCGGCCCGCGCCTCCGACGCGGTCCTACTCGCCGCCGTGGGCGGGCCCAAGTGGACCGACACCAAGGTGGGGTCGGTGCGCCCGGAGCAGGGCCTCTTGGCCATCCGCAAGGAGCTGGGGCTCTACCTCAACCTGCGCCCGGTGCGCATGTTCGACGCGCTGATCGGCGCCTCCACGCTCAAGCCCGAGGTGCTCTCCGGCGTGGACCTCATCATCGTCCGCGAGCTCACGGGCGGCCTGTACTTCGGCGGGCACGAGCGCACAATGGGCGTCGAGGGCGCCGGCGTGGGCGGCGCGCGCGGCGAGTACGCGCGCGACGTGCTGGAGTACCGCGAGTACGAGGTCGACCGCGTGGTGCGCTGGGCCTTCGACGCGGCGCGCCGTCGCCGGGGCGTGGTGCACTCGGTGGACAAGGCCAACGTGCTCGACACCTCCCGCATGTGGCGCGAGGTGGCGCACCGGATCGCGGGCGAGTACCCGGACGTGCGCCTCGAGGACATGTACGTGGACAACGCGGCCATGCAGCTCATCGCCAATCCGGCGCAGTTCGACGTGCTCGTGACCGAGAACACCTTCGGTGACATCCTCTCGGACGAGGCCTCGATGCTCACCGGCTCGCTCGGCATGCTCGCCTCCGCGAGCCTGGGCGACGGCACGGCGCTCTACGAGCCGAGCCACGGCTCGGCGCCCGACATCGCGGGGCGGGGGATCGCCAACCCGATCGCGCAGATCCTCTCGGTGGAGCTCATGCTGCGCTACAGCTTCGGCATGGACGACGCGGCCGACGAGCTGGCCGCCGCGGTCACGCGCGTGCTCGACGAGGGCTGGCGCACCGTGGACATCGCCGACGCGGACACGCCAGCCGACCACGTGCTCGGCACCGCCGCGATGGGCGACAAGATCGTGGCCGCGCTCGGGTAGGCGGGCCAGCGACCTGACCATTGGGGGCCGCCGCATTCTTGCGGCGGCCCTCGTTGCGCAATAGCGCTCTTTGTTACACAAATCGCGTGGGCCGTGTGCAATTCTGTCGTTTCTTACACAGGGTTTTGCTGGCGTGCAAAGTATCGGGTAGATACTTTAAAAGTTCATATTCCTTCTACCTGCGGATTATCGAATCCGAGCCCCTGTCCGCCTTCTTGCCTAGGTGGTGCAGGCCATAATCCCTGTGTAAGAAACTGGGATATAGCACGGGGCATCTCGGTTTTGTGTAACGAGAGAGGGTATTGCGCGTCCGAAGGGGCGCTTTCCGCTCAGGGTGGGGGCTTGGGATGCCGGCGCGGTATGGTAACGTGCACACGTCGCTGTTCGGCAGGAGGGATGCGCATGACCTACGACTTCACGACCGTCCTGGAGCGGCGCGGGCACGACGCGCTGGCGCTCGACGCCATCGGAGCGCCGGGCTCGGGATACCCCGCGCCGGAGGCGGGCTTCGACCCCATCCCGATGTGGGTGGCCGACATGAACTTCCCGGTGGCGCCGTCGATCACACGGGCCATCGAGGAGCGGCTGCAGTATCCGACCTTCGGGTACTTCTCGCCGAGCGACGCCTATTACCAGGCCATCATCGACTGGCACCGCGACCGCAAGGGTGTGGCCGACCTCGAGCCGCGCCATATTGGCTACGAGAACGGCGTGCTCGGCGGCGTCGTCTCGACGGTGTCGGCGTTCGCGGCGCCCGGCGACGCGGTGCTCGTGCACAGCCCCACCTACGTGGGCTTCACGCACGCGCTCGAGGACAACGGCTTCAGGCTGGAGCTCTCGCCGCTCGTGCGCGACGGGGACGGCGTCTGGCGCATGGACTACGAGGACATGGAGCGCCGCCTGACGGAGGGGCACATCCACGTGGCCATCTTCTGCTCGCCGCACAACCCGTGCGGGCGGGTGTGGGAGCGCTGGGAGCTGGAGCGGGCGATGGAGCTCTTCCGCGCCCACGACTGCGTGGTGATCTCCGACGAGATCTGGTCCGACATCGTGCGGCCGGGCGTCGCCCACGTGCCCACGCAGTCGGTGTCGGAGGACGCGCGGGAGCGCACGGTGGCCCTCTACGCGCCGAGCAAGACCTTCAACCTGGCCGGCCTCATCGGCAGCTACCACGTGATCTACAGCGACTACCTGAGCGACCGCGTGGAGTCCAAGGGGTCCAAGACGCACTACAACAGCATGAACGTGCTCTCGCAGCACGCGCTGGTCGGCGCCTACGGGCCCGAGGGCCGCGTGTGGGCCGACGAGCTCAACCAGGTCATCGCCGGCAACGTGGACTGGGCGTGCGACTTCATCGAGCGGCACTGGGAGGGCGTGAGCTGCGCCCGGCCGCAGGGCACCTACATGCTGTTCCTGGACTGCGGGGCGTGGTGCGCCGAACACGGCCGCTCGATCGACGAGGTGCTGCGCGACGGCTGGCGCGTGGGTGTCTTCTGGCAGGACGGCCGCGCCTTCCACGGCGCCACGCACATCCGCGTGAACCTGGCGCTGCCGCTCGCGCGCGTGCAGGAGGCGTTCGCGCGGCTGGACAAGCACGTCCTCGGCGCGTGAGGGCGGCGCGGCGATGCTGCTGAGGCAGATGCGCTACTTCTGTGCGGTGGTGGAGGCGGGGTCCTTCACGCGCGCCG
The DNA here is from genome assembly GCF_966187215.1 of Thermophilibacter sp. Taxonomy (NCBI): domain Bacteria; kingdom Bacillati; phylum Actinomycetota; class Coriobacteriia; order Coriobacteriales; family Atopobiaceae; genus Thermophilibacter; species Thermophilibacter sp. Next base: position 4,053 of record NZ_CBIFYV010000044.1, on the reverse strand, counting down.
CGGAGGCCGAGTTCGTCTCGCAGTCGGCCATATCGCAGCAGGTGAAGGCGCTCGAGAAGGACCTCGGCGCGGAGCTTCTGCGCCGCGAGGGACGCAGCTTCACGCTGACGCCGGCGGGCGAGCACTTCTACCGGCGCGCCGCGCGCATCCTCGACGACCTGGACGCCCTGCGCCGGGAGACCGCCGACCTCGCGAGCGGCGAGACGAGCGTCCTGCGCCTGGGCTACCTCAACCGCTACGACGGCTGGGAGGTCGCCGGCGCCGTGGCCGCCTTCGCGCGCCGCCACCCGCGCATGACGGTGACGAGCGTGGCGGGCAGCCACGACACCCTGCGCGACCTGCTCGGTGCCGGCCAGGTTGACCTCACCTTCAGCGACCGGCGGCGCGTCCTGCACCCGGAGGCCGTGAACCTGCCGCTCTTCGTGGCCTATGACTACGTGGAGGTCTCCGAGGCGAGCCCGCTCGCGTGGCACGAGCGGGTGAGCGCCGCCGACCTGGAGGGCCAGACCTGCGTGCTCATAGCCTCGCCCGACCAGGAGGAGGTCGAGCGCGCCTACTACCAGGACACGATGGGGTTTCACTGCGACGTCACCTTCGCGCGCACCCTCGACGAGGCGAGAATGACGGTGGCGGGCGGCCGCAGCTTCCTGCCGATCGAGCGCCGCAGACGCGAGGGGCGCACGGGCTCGGTCATCCGGCGCATCCCGCTCTTCGGCGCGGACGGGGAGCACCTGAGCCACGAGTACTACGCGTTCTGGCTGCGCGAGCGCTCCACGCCCGCGATCGAGGAGTTCGGGGAGATTCTGCGCGAGCTCTTCTCGCCGGGTTCCGAGCCGTCGGCAACCGATAAGATTTGCTAATCAAAACCCGGAAAATCGGAATTGCTCATTAGACTTTCCGATTCTATGCTGCTCCTAGGGACAGAATCGTCGAGGGATCGGAGCAGGCATGGGAAAGGCGCTCGTGGCGTACTTCTCGCGCGCCGGGCAGAACTACGTCTCCGGCAGCATCGTCGACCTGCCGCGGGGCAACACCGAGGTGCTCGCGGAGGCCATCGCGTCGGCGCTCGGCGCGGACGCGTTCCGCATCGAGCCGGCCGAGGCGTACCCGGCCGACTACTACGCCTGCACCGACGTGGCCAAGCGCGAGCTCGCCGCGGGCGCGCGGCCCGCGCTCGTCGTGCCGGCGCCGAGCCTGGACGGCTACGACACCGTCATCCTGTGCTACCCCAACTGGTGGGGCACCTGCCCGATGGCGGTGCGCACCTTCCTCGACGCCTGCGACCTGGCCGGCAGGACCATCGCGCCGCTGTGTACCAACGAGGGCAGCGGCATGGGCAGCTCGGAGCGCGATCTCGGGGCGGCCTATCCCGAGGCGACGCTCGCGGCCGGCCTCGCGATCGCCGGTCACGACGCCGCCGCGTCGACTGAGCGCGCCGTGGCCTGGGCGCGCGCCATCGTCAAGTAGCAACCGAGCGAGAAGGGACATCACATGGCACAGAGCACGTTCAACGCCTACGCGCCGACCCGCGTCCTGTTTGGGCCGGGCCAGCTGAGCCACCTCCACGAGCAGCAGCTTCCCGGCAAGAAGGCGATGGTGGTCATCTCCAACGGCCGCTCCACGCGCGCCAACGGCTACCTCGACCGCACGCTCGCCGAGCTCGAGGCCGCCGGCGTGGACGCCGTCGTCTTTGACAAGGTGGGCGCCAACCCCACCAAGCAGGTCACCGAGCAGGGCGCGTTCTTCGCCCGCGAGCAGGGCGTCGACTTCGTGGTGGCGCTCGGCGGCGGCTCGGTCATGGACGCCGCCAAGGTCATGGCGATGTTCGCGCCGCAGCCCTCCGACGACCTCTGGGACTACGCGGGCGGCACCACGGGCAAGGGCCTGCCGCTCGTCAAGTCCGAGCTGCCGTGGGTGGCCATCACCACCACGGCGGGGACCGGCTCGGAGGTGGACGCCGCGGGCGTCATCTCCAACGTGGAGACGCATGAGAAGATCGGCGTGGGCTCGGCGAGCCTCTTCGCCACGCTCGCGATCGTGGACCCCGAGCTCATGGTCTCGGTGCCGCCGACCTTCACCGCCTACCAGGGCTTCGACGCGCTCTTCCACAGCCTCGAGGGCCACATCTCCAACGCCACCAACCCGATGGCCGACATGGTGCAGATGGCCGCGATCGAGAGCATCGGGCGCTGGCTCCCCGTGGCGGTGAAGGACGGCTCCGACCTCGAGGCGCGCACGGCCGTGGCCTTCGCCAACACGATGAGCGGCTACTCGATGGACTTCTCGGCGTGCACCTCCGAGCACTCGATGGAGCACGCGATGAGCGCGTACCACCCCGAGCTGCCGCACGGCGCCGGCCTCACGATGATCTCGCTGGAGTACTTCGGCTTCTGGATCGGCCGCCACGTGTGCGACGAGCGCTTCGTGGAGATGGCGCGCGCTCTCGGCAAGGCCGACGCCCAGAGGCCTGAGGACTTCCTCGAGGCCCTGCGCGCGCTGCAGGAGGCCTGCGGCGTGGCCGACCTCAAGATGAGCGACTACGGCTTCACGGGCACGCACGAGGAGGCGCTCGAGCTGGCGCGCTGCGCCCGCGCCACGATGGGCGGCCTGTTCATGTGCGACCCCGGCGAGACCACCGACGAGGACATCGCCGGCATCTACGAGCGCTCGTTCCGCTAGACGACGACACGAGGGAGAAAGGCATGGCAGACGACACGATCACCAGCGAGAGGGACCTGAGCCCGATCTTCCCCAAGGGCGACCCCAACGACGCGTACGCCCAGTACTTCATCGGCCAGAGCTACCTGGCGCCGCTCGGCGACGCGCAGCTCGGGGCGAGCAACGTGACCTTCGAGCCCGGCTGCCGCAACAACTGGCACGTCCACCACAAGGGCGGCCAGGTGCTCATCTGCGTGGCCGGTCGCGGCTGGTACCAGGAGTGGGGCAAGGACGCCCAGGAGCTGCACCCCTGCGACGTGGTGAGCATCCCGCCCGAGGTCAAGCACTGGCACGGCTCCGCGCGCGACAGCTGGTTCCAGCACATTGCGCTCGCGGTGCCGGCGGAGGGCGCCTCGAACGAGTGGCTCGAGCCCGTTGACGACGAGGCCTACAACAAGCTGGCGTAGGTGGAAAAGAGGTGGAAAAGGGACAGTCCCTTTTCCACATGAGAGGAGAGAGCATGGCGCAGGAGCCCAAGATCAGCGAGGCCGCGCTGGCCTATCGCGAGCGCATCATGCCCGGGCGGACGCCCGAGCTGGCGGCCACGGACCCGGAGTTCGTGGAGCGCTTCGAGAACTTCGCCTTCGACGAGGTGGTGAACGAGGGGGCGGCCCAGCTGCCCGACCGCGAGCGCTTTCTGGCCATCCTGGCGGCGCTGCTTGGCTGCCAGGGCGTGGACGAGTTCTCCCTCATGGCGGAGGCCGCCCTCAACGCCGGGGTCACGCCGGTGGAGCTCAAGGAGGTCGTCTATCAGTCGAGCGCCTACCTGGGCATCGGTCGCGTGCTGCCGTTTTTGCGCGCGACCAACGACGTGCTGACGGCGCGCGGCGTGGAGCTTCCGCTCGAGCCGCAGGCCACCACCACGGCCGAGACGCGCGTCGCGGCGGGCAACGACAAGCAGATCGCCTACTTCGGCGAGGGGATGCGCGAGAACTGGGAGAGCGGCCCGGCCGAGCGCGCCCACATCAACCGCTGGCTCGCCGGCCACTGCTTCGGCGACTGGTACACGCGCGGCGGCCTCTCCGACCGCGACCGCGAGATGGTCACGTTCTGCTTCATCGTGGCGCAGGGCGGCTGCGAGCCGCAGGCCACGGCGCATGCGGCGGGCAACATGAGCCTCGGCAACGACCGCGACTTCCTCTACCGCGTGGTCTCGCAGCTCGTGCCCTACGTCGGCTACCCGCGCAGCCTCAACGCGCTGACCTGCGTGGACAACGCCGCCCAGCAGCTGTCCGCCTAGCAGGGGCTCGTCCGGGACGATATCGCCGGCGGGGGGGGGGGGGGAGGAGGGGGGGGAAACAAAGCCAAGAAACACCATTCTCCAAAAGAGGCGCT
>NZ_CBIFYV010000043.1:0-5249 GCF_966187215.1 Thermophilibacter sp. | reverse complement strand
CCGCGTGTGCTTCGGCTCCATCGAGCGCTTCATCGGCATCCTGATCGAGCACTACGCCGGCAAGTTCCCCACCTGGCTCGCGCCCGTGCAGGTCAAGGTGCTCCCGGTGTCCGAGAAGAGCCGCGACTACGCCCGCGAGGTCACGCAGCGCCTGGAGGCCGCCGGCATCCGCGCGGTGCTCGACGAGCGCGACGAGAAGATCGGCTACAAGATTCGCGAGGCCCGCAGCGTCGACCGCCCGCCCTACATGCTGATCCTCGGCGAGCAGGAGGTCGAGGCCAAGACGATCTCGGTGCGCGACCGCTCCAACGAGACCCACGTGGCCAACCTCGACGACTTCATCACCGACGTCCGCGCCGAGATCGCGGCGCGCCGCTAGTGGTCGAGATCGAGAAGTTCCTGGACCTGGGGGCCCTCCAGACGCTCTCGTCCGAGCTCGGGCGGGAGCGCTGGAGGGCCCTCTCCGACGCGGCCCAGGTCGTGGCCAGCTACCTCGCGTGCCACCCGCGCGTGGAGGCGGTGCGCTACTCCGGCCTCAAGGCCGACCCCGACTTCGGCCGCGCGTCGTGCGAGCTCGTGGGCGGCTTCGGGCCGCGCGTGGCGTACCGGACGTCCGGCGCGCCGGCGGGGGAGTGGGAGCTCTGGGAGGCCGACGGGCGCGACGCCCGCGAGCAGGTCATGGAGCTCGAGGGGCTTCTCGCCGGCTCGTGAGCGCCCTTCTCGCTGCTGGGCCCTGGCGGTTACGTACAGCCGTCCGACTTACGTACACCGATGCGATTTTGATACCGAGAAGGGCGATGCTCTGACCTGCGATTTTCCGAAATTCGGCCCGATATCAGTTCCTGAACAGTGTACGTAACCCACAAGACTGTACGTAACCCGAGCGATTGTACGCAACCCGCCCCGTCGAGACGCCCGAGACGCCGTATTCGCTATACTCAAAAGCAGTGCCGAAAGCACGTCTTCTGTAAGACCGCGCCCGCCTTCCGCGTGCGGGGGCGGTCCGAGAAATAGGAGGAACGCATGGCAGACATTGACCGGACCCCGATCGAGAGCGTCGAGGACCTGCAGGAGCGCATCGACCAGATGCGCGCGGCGCAGGCCGAGTTCGCCACGTTCACCCAGGAGCAGGTGGACAAGATCTTCTACGAGGCCGCCATGGCGGCCAACAAGGCGCGCATCCCGCTGGCCCAGATGGCCGTCGAGGAGACGGGCTACGGCATCATGGAGGACAAGGTCATCAAGAACCACTACGCCTCCGAGTACGTCTACAACAAGTACAAGGACATGCAGACCTGCGGCGTCGTCGAGGACGACCCGGCCTTCGGCTACAAGCGCGTGGCCGAGCCCATCGGCCTGGTGGCCGCCGTCATCCCGACGACCAACCCCACGTCCACGGCCATCTTCAAGTCGCTCATCTGCCTGAAGACCCGCAACGCCATCCTCATCTCGCCGCACCCGCGCGCCAAGGCCTGCACCGCCGAGGCCGCGGCCATCGTGCGCGAGGCCGCCGAGAAGGCCGGCGCGCCCAAGGGCATCATCGACTGGATCGACGTGCCGTCGCTCGACATGACCAACACCCTCATGCGCTCGGCCGACATCATCCTGGCCACGGGCGGCCCGGGCATGGTCAACGCCGCGTACTCCTCGGGCAAGCCCGCCCTGGGCGTCGGCCCCGGCAACAACCCCGCCATCATCGACGACACCGCCGACGTGGAGCTCTCGGTCAACTCAATCATCCACTCCAAGACCTTCGACAACGGCATGATCTGCGCCACCGAGCAGAACGTCATCGTGCTCGACGGCATCTACGACGCCGTGAAGGCCGAGTTCGAGCGCCGCGGCTGCTACTTCCTCAAGGGCGACGAGATCGCCAAGGTCGGCAACACCGTCATCGTCAACGGCGGCGTCAACGCCAAGATGGTCGGCCAGCCCGCCCCCAAGATCGCCGAGGCTGCCGGCGTCACCGTCCCGGCCAGCACCAAGGTGCTGATCGGCGAGGTCGAGTCCGTGGAGCCCTCCGAGCCGTGGGCGCACGAGAAGCTCACCACCATCCTCGGCATGTACCGCGCCACTGACTGGGAGGACGCCCTGCAGAAGGCCGAGCGCCTCATCGCCGACGGCGGCTACGGCCACACCAGCTCGCTGTTCATCGACACCCGCGAGAAGGACAAGATGGCCGAGCACGCGCGCCGCATGAAGACGTGCCGCATCCTCATCAACACCCCGGCCGCCCAGGGTGGCATCGGCGACATCTACAACTTCAAGCTCTCGCCGTCCCTCACGCTGGGCTGCGGCTCCTGGGGCGGCAACTCCGTCTCGGGCAACGTCGGCCCCCAGCACCTGCTCAACTTCAAGTCCGTGGCAGAGAGGCGTGAGAACATGCTCTGGTTCCGTACTCCCGAGAAGGTCTTCTTCAAGAAGGGCTGCATGCCCGTGGCCCTGCGCGAGCTCTCCGAGGTCTACGGCAAGAAGCGCGCCTTCATCGTGACCGACTCCTTCCTCTACAAGAGCGGCTTCACCAAGAAGATCGAGGCCTCGCTCGACGAGCAGGGCATCACCCACGCCAGCTTCTGGTCCATCTCGCCCGACCCCAAGCTCGGCGACTGCATGCGCGGCCTCGAGCAGCTCAAGGCCTTCGAGCCCGACTGCATCATCGCCATCGGCGGCGGCTCGGCCATGGACGCCGGCAAGATCATGTGGTCCATGTACGAGAACCCGGACGAGAAGTTCGAGGACATGTCCATGGACTTCATGGACATCCGCAAGCGCGTCTACACCTTCCCCAAGATGGGCAAGAAGGCGTTCTTCGTGGCCATCCCCACGTCCTCCGGCACCGGCTCCGAGGTCACGCCCTTCTCGATCATCACCGACGAGAAGACCGGCACCAAGTGGCCCATCACCGACTACGAGCTCATGCCCAACATGGCCATCGTCGACACCGACAACATGATGACCCAGCCCAAGGGCCTCACCGCCGCCTCCGGCGTCGACGTGCTCACCCACGCCCTCGAGGCCTACGTCTCCGTCATGTCGTCCGACTTCACCGACGGCATCGCGCTGCGCGCCATGAAGCTCGTGCTCACCTACCTCGAGCGCGCCTATGACGACGGCACCGACGTCGAGGCCCGCGACCACATGGCCAACGCCTCGTGCCTCGCCGGCATGGCCTTCGCCAACGCCTTCCTGGGCGTCAACCACTCGATGGCCCACAAGCTCGGCGCCTACCACCACATCGCGCACGGCATGGCCAACGCCGTCATCCTGACCCGTGTGATGCGCTACAACGCCGCCGAGCGCCCGGTCAAGATGGGCACCTTCCCGCAGTACGACCACCCCAAGACGCTGCACCGCTACGCCGAGGCTGGTCGCTTCTGCGGCATCCAGGGCAAGGACGACCGCGAGGTCTTCGAGAACTTCATCGCCCGCATCGAGGAGCTCAAGGCCCACGTGGGCGTGCCCGAGACCATCGCCGGCTTCGGCGTCACCGAGGAGGACTTCCTCGCCACGCTGGACGAGATGTCGCTCAACGCCTTCAACGACCAGTGCACCGGCGCCAACCCGCGCTACCCGCTCGTGTCCGAGATCAAGAGCCTGTACCTCGACGCCTTCTACGGCCGCGAGGCAACCTCCTACGAGGACTAGTCACGCCCACCCCACGTTCTTCTCGTTGCCCAGAAGGAGGCAGCAATGGAACTCACTGACAGCAAGCAGGTCATCGTCGAGCGCCACAACAAGGTCGTCTACGTTGACGGGGATCGCATCGTCAAGGTCTTCAACGCCGAGAAGCCCGCGTCCGACGTCTTCAACGAGGCGCTCAACCTCGCCCGCGTGACCGAGGCCGGCGTGCGCGTCCCGCGCGTGCTGGAGGTCTCGCAGGTCGCCGACGGCGCGTGGGCGCTCTCCACGGAGTACGTGCCGGGCGTCACCATGCGCTCGCTGATGGACGCGGCCGAGGGCACCGACGAGTACGACCGCCTGATCGAGCAGTTCGTCGACTTCCAGGTCGAGATTCAGGGCACGCCGGCCCCCGAGCTGCTCAAGGACCAGAAGACCAAGATCGCCGGCATGGTGGGCAAGGCCCCGGGCCTCGACCCGTCCGTGCGCTACGACCTGCAGATGCGCGCCGATCGCATGGGCGCCGGCCGCGCGATCTGCCACTGCGACTTCAACCCGTCCAACGTGATCGTGGGCGAGGACGGCGCGCTCTACGCCTGCGACTGGACCCACGTCACCCGCGGCCTCCCCGAGGCCGACGCCGCGATGACCTACATCCTCTTCAAGATGTATCACCCTGGCCACGCCGAGCGCTACCTCGACATCTTCTCCAAGAAGGCCGACGTCGCCAAGCAGAAGGTGCACTACTGGGTGCCCGTCATGGCCGCCGCCGAGCTCTCTCGCGGCCGCAAGGACGCCGAGGAGTTCCTCCGCAGCCAGGTCGACGCCGCGCTCGACATCGACTAGCGCCGTCGCGACCGCGTAGCGTCAGGGGCCCGTCAGCCGAGGTGGCTGGCGGGCCCCTTTTTGCGTCTCGGGATGGTGCACCCTTTCGGGATGGTGGCACCCTTCATGGCTCCTCGATTAGCATGCATTTCAAAATCCGAAATCGGCAAAACGCAATGAAAATTTTCAGGTTGCTCGTGAAGTGTATGCTATTTGTTCGCGGCAGGTTGGCGAGAAGGTCGCGGGCTAGCGGCGCCGCACGTAGGTGGCGAAGTCGAAGGCCACGCCGTCGTCGGTGACGCCGCCGGGCTCCACGTGCGCGAGCTCCCAGGCGTCGTCGGCGTCGAGGTCGGGGAAGCGCGTGTCGCACGGGCACACGCAGTGGTTGCGCGTCACCTCGGCCCGCGCGCACCGGCCGAGAAGCTCGGCGTAGACCTGGCCGCCGCCGATGACCCACGCCTCCGGCTCGTCCGCCACCGCCGCGAGCGCCTCCTCGACGGTATGCGCCACCTCCACGCCCTCGGGCGAGAAGGACGCGTCGCGCGTAAGCACCACGTTGCGCCGTCCCTTGAGCGGGCGCGCCCCGGGGAAGCTCTCGAGCGTGCGGCGTCCCATGATGACGGGGTGCCCCATGGTGAGCTCCACGAACCGCCGCATGTCGGCCCGGTTGCGCACCACCATGTCACCGTCCAGCCCGATGCCCCAGTCGTCGCACACCGCCACGATCGCGTTCAGCTGACATGTCATCTCTCAAACCTTTCTGTGAGGGTGGGCCGGGCGCATGGGTCCGGCGCTCAGACAGTCCT
>NZ_CBIFYV010000042.1:0-10060 GCF_966187215.1 Thermophilibacter sp. | reverse complement strand
CGGGACGTCCCGGGCGCTCGTGGGCGAGCCCTCGAGCGCCGCGCGCACGAGCTCGCGGGCGGCGTCGGCAGAGAGCGGCGCATCGGGCGCCAGCGCCATCAGGTCGTCATAGGCGGTCACGCGCGCACCCCCTCGATGGCCTGCGGGAAGTTGGTCGAGCAGACCAGGCTCGCGCCGCGACGCTCCCAGATGCCGGCGAGGCCGCCGGCCAGCGTGAGGGCAACGCGCTCCCCGGCTCGAGGCTCGCGCCGCCCGCCGTCCGGGTCCGTCACCGAACCCGGCTCGATCCGCCGCCCGCACGAGACGTCGGCCACCTCGGCGTAGTCGAGCTCGCGGGCGGCCAGGCCGAGCGCGGCCACCGGGTCGAGGCAGCGCTCACGCACCAGCTCGGCGCCGCCGGCGTCCAGCTCCCCCAGCGTCACGCAGTCGCCGAGCGCGACCGGACCCGAGAAGGTCCGGCGCAGCGCTGACACGTGCGCTCCGCAGCCGAGCGAGCGACCCAGGTCGCGCGCGAGCGCGCGGACGTAGGTCCCCTTCGAGACGTCCAGGTCGACGACCCAGGAGCGCTCGTCGGGCACGACCCCCACGAGCCGCGCGTCGTGCACCGTCACGCGCCGCGCCGCGAGCTCGACCCGCTCGCCGGCGCGCGCCATCGCGTAGGCGCGCCGCCCTCCCACGGACACCGCCGAGAAGGCCGGGGGTACCTGGTCCTGCTCGCCCACCAGGCCCGCCACCGCGGCGGCGGCGGTTCCCGCGTCCATCAGCTCGTCCGGCACCGCGGCGGTTCTCGTCACGTCGCCCTCGGCGTCGTCGGTCGTGGTCTCGGCGCCCAGCGCGAACGTGGCGCGATAGCCCTTGCGGTCGAGCGTGAGCAGGCCGAGCAGCTTGGTCGCCTGGCCGACGCCCACCACGAGGACGCCCGTGGCGGCCGGGTCGAGCGTGCCGGCGTGCCCCACGCGGCGCTCGCCGAGCGCGCGGCGCACGCGCGAGACGACGTCGTGGCTCGTGAGGCCGGCCGGCTTGTCGACCGCGATGAGCGCCGAGAGGGCGCTCGGGCGGCGGCTCAACGCGCGCCGCCCTCGTCGTCGTAGAGCGCGCGGAGCTTGGGCAGGATCTTGGAGAGCGCCTGGTCGACGTCGCCGTCCACCGTGAAGCCGGCCGCGGCGGGGTGCCCGCCGCCACCCATCTCGCGCGCGATGACCGAGATGTCGCGGTCGGACTTGGCGCGGAGGTTGCCGCGGACCTTGCCGCCCGGGACCTCCTTGAGGAACAGCGCCACCTCGCAGCCGTCCACGCGCCGCACGATGTCCACGAGCCCGTCGCACTCGTCGATCGGGACGCCCGTGGCGTCGAGGTCGGCCATGGTGGCGTAGCTGTAGGCGATGCGGCCCTGCTCGAAGGTCGCGATGCGCCCCATGACCGTGGCGGAGAGGTGCAGGTACGAGAGGCGGTCGCTCTGGTAGACGCGCAGGGCGACCTCGGACGGCGAGGCGCCGGCGTCCACGAGCATGCTCGCGACCTCGAAGGCCTCGCCGTTGGCGTTCTGGTACTGGAAGCGTCCGGTGTCGGTGACCAGCGCGCACAGCAGGCACTGCGCCATCGTGGGGGTGAGCCCTCCGAGGACCATGCGGGCGTACTCGGCGACGATGACGCCGGTTGCCGCGGCGTCCGGCCGCACCACGCCGGCGTCCCAGAAGCGCTCCGGGGCCGGGTGGTGGTCGATGACCGCCACCGCGCGCGAGCGCTCGAGCACGGGGCGCGCCTCGTTGAGCCGCCCCGGCTGCGAGAGGTCCACGCAGACGAAGAGGTCGGGGTCGCCCGCGTACGCGGAGGCGCACACGAGCCGCTCGGAGCCCGGCAGGAACCGGTAGGTGCGCGGCACCACGTCCGAGTCGGCGAGAAGCCCCGTCACCTCGCGCCCGGGCCACGCGCGCTCGATCAGCTCGACGAGGGCGAGCGTGGAGCCGAGGGCGTCGCCGTCAGGCGAGGTGTGGGCGCAGACCGCGATCGTGGAGGCCCCCTCCACGAGGCGGCTGACGGCCTCCAGGTCCGCGCGCTGGCGCTCGATGAGCTCGTCGACCCTCGACACGGCTAGGCCTCCGATCCCTCGTCGCCCGCGTCTGGCGTGACCGGGTAGCCGAACTCGTCCTTCTCCACCGCGAGCGTCTCGGGGACGTCCTCGAGGGCGCGCGCGATGCGCTCGGCCTCGTCGGTGGTGGTGTCGATGCGGAAGTCCAGCTCGGGCGTCACGCGCCAGCCGAGGGCGTGGCCCAGAAGCGAGCGGATGCGACCCTTGGCGCGCGCGAGCGCGGCCTCGACGGCGGCGTAGCGCTCGGCGTCGCAGCTCACGTACGCGCGCAGGTACGACTTGTCCGGCGAGACCTCGACGCCCGTGAGGGTCACGAGCGCCAGGTCCGGGTCGGAGACCTCGAACAGCAGGATGCTGGCGAGCTTCTCGCGCGCGAGCTCGCTGGTCCGGCGGGTATGCTGGGTGCGCTTCATCTCTTCTCGCCTCGCCTACTCCGTGCGCGCGACCTCGTCGATGCGGAAGCCCTCGATGAGGTCGCCGGGCTTGACGTCCTGGTAGCTCTCGAGGCCGATGCCGCACTCGAAGCCCGCCTTGACGCTCTTGACGTCGTCCTTGTAGCGGCGCAGCGACGCGATCCTGCCCTCGTAGACGACGATGCCGTCGCGCACGAGGCGCACCTGGTCGTCGCGCGAGATCTCGCCCTCGGTGACCATGCAGCCGGCGGCCACGCCGACCTTGGGCACCTTGAAGGTGTCGCGGACCTCGGCGGTGCCGGTCTGGACCTCCACCTCGGTGGGCTTGAGCATGCCGATGCGGGCCGCGTCGATGTCCTCGATGGCCTTGTAGATGACGCTGTAGGTGCGGATCTCGACGCCGTCGCGCTCGGCCGCGGCGCGGGCCTTGGCCTCCGGGCGCACGCCGAAACCGATGATGATGGCGTTGGAGGCGTCCGCGAGCGTGACGTCGGTCTCGGTGATGGCGCCCACGGCGGAGTGGATCGTGTTGATGCGCACCTCGGACTGGTCCATCTTGTCGAGGGAGTCCTGGAGCGCCTCGATCGAGCCCTGGACGTCGGCCTTGATGATGAGGTTGAGCTCCTTGACCTCGGCGTCGGCCATCGTGTCGAAGAGGTTCTCGAGCGTGACGTGCTTGACGCGGTTCTGCTCCTCGATGCGGGCCTTGAGGGCGCGCTCGTCGGCGAGCTTCTTGGCGTCGCGCTCGTCGGTGAAGACGCGGAACTCGTCACCGGCCATCGGCACGCTCTGCAGGCCCAGGATCTCGACGGCGTCGGAGGGGCCGGCCTCCTTCACGTTGTTGCCCTTGGGGTCGAGCATGGCGCGCACGCGGCCGTAGGCCATGCCCGCGACCAGCGCGTCGCCCACGTGCAGCGTGCCGCGCGTGACGAGCACCGTGGCCACCGAGCCGCGGCCGCGGTCGAGCTTGGCCTCGAGGACGTTGCCGGAGGCGAAGGTGTCGGGGTTGGCCTTGAGCTCGAGGACGTCGGCCTGCAGCAGCACCGTCTCGAGCAGCTCGTCGATGCCGATCTTCTTCTTGGCCGAGATGTTGACGAACATGTTCTGCCCGCCCCACTCCTCGGGGATGATGCCGTACTCGGTGAGCTCCTGGCGCACCTTGTCGGGGTTGGCGCCGGGCTTGTCGATCTTGTTGACGGCCACGATGATCGGCACGTTGGCCGCCTTGGCGTGGTTGATCGACTCGATGGTCTGCGGCATGACGCCGTCGTCGGCGGCCACGATCAGGATGACGATGTCAGTCACCTTGGCGCCGCGGGCGCGCATGGCCGTGAAGGTCTCGTGGCCCGGGGTGTCGATGAAGGTGATCGTGCGACCGTTGACCTCGACCTGGGAGGCACCGATGGCCTGCGTGATGCCGCCGGCCTCGCCCTCGGCCACGCCGGTGTGGCGGATGGCGTCCAGAAGCGACGTCTTGCCGTGGTCGACGTGGCCCATGACGGTGACCACGGGCGGTCGCGGCTTGAGCGACTCCGGGTCGTCGTAGAAGGTGAAGGAGTTCTCCTCCTCCTTGGTCATGACCTTGACGTCGCGACCGAGGTCGTCGGCCACGAGCTCGATGAGGTCGTCGGACATCGACTCGGTGAGCGTCAGCGGGGTGCCCAGCAGGAACAGGCGCTTGATGATGTCGTTGGCGGGCACGCCGAGAAGCTCCGCGAGCTCCTGGACCGTGGAGCCCTGCGGGACCTTGACGGTGTCGAGCTGCGAGAGGTCCTGGTCGTTGGCGATGGCCTCCTCGATTGCGTGCTCCTTGGCCGCCTCGGCCGCCTGCTTCTGGCGGCGCTCCTTGCGGCGCTTGCGGCGACCGGTGGACTCGCGCGACGCCTCCTCGACGGCCTCGCGGGCCTCCTCGAGGACGCGGCTGCGGTTGTAGGCCTCTGCCTCGCGCGCCATGCGGCTGTAGCGGTCCTCGCCCTCGCCCTCGCCGCGGCGGCCCTTCTTGCGGCGGCCGCGGCCGTCACCGGAGGGAGCGGGCGCGGGGGCCGGCGCGGCGGCGGCGCGGTGGGAGCCGGCCGAGCGCGGCGACTCGGAGCGGCCGCGCCCGCGGCCCTTCTCGGCCGCCTTCTTCTGGGCGTTCTCCTCGGCCTGCTTCTTGAGGATCTCCTCCTGCTGCGCGATCTGGTCGAGCAGCGAGGTGAACGAGGGGATGGACTTCGGCGCGTTGTCGTGCACGCGGTTCTTCTCGGCCTCCTCGGCGGCCTTGCGCTCGGCCTCGGCCTTCTCGGCCTCAGCCTTCTTGCGCGCCTCCTCGGCGGCGGCGCGGCGGCGCTCCTCCTCGGCGCGCTCGGCCTCGCGGCGCTGCTCGGCGGCGAGGCGCTCGGCCTCGGCCTTCTCGGCGGCCTTGCGCTCCTCCTCGGCGCGCGCCTCCTCCTCGGCGCGCTTCTGGGCCTCGATCTCGGCGGCGTGGGCCTCGAGGATGGGCTTGAGCTTCTTGCGGACCATCGACACGTAGGCGTCCTCGAGGGTCGACGAGGCCGACTTCGCGGGGATCTTCATGTCGGCGAGGTGGCCGAGCATCTCCTTGCTCGAGATGCCGTACTCCTTCGCGAGGTCGTGTACGCGCGTCTTTGCCATGTGACCTACCTTCCAAGAGTTCGGGCGCGGGCCCGGGGGTTAGCGTGCTGGGGTGCTCCGGGACGTCCCTAGATGAGCGAGTCGGGGTCGGAGCTGACGTCGGCGTCGGCCATCTGCTCGTGGACGCCGCAGAAGCGCGAGCCGGGGCGGGCCATGTTGCGGCACTGGATGCCGCTCGGGCTCACGTACTCGCAGCGGTGCGCCTCGTCGAGCTCGTCGTCGCCCGCGGGCTCCGCGGCGCGCGGCAGGTCGCGCAGGACCTCGGCCGCCAGCGACTCGTTCTTGATGTCGATGTGCAGGCCGGTGAGGCGGGCGGCGAGGCGGGCGTTCTGGCCCTCCTTGCCGATGGCGAGCGAGAGCTGGTCGTCGGGCACGATCACCGTGGCGTAGTTGGTCTCCGGGTCGATGATGACGCGAGAGACGCGGGCCGGCGAGAGCGCCGAGGCCACGCAGCGGGCCGGGTCGTCGCTCCACAGGACCACGTCGACGCGCTCGCCGCGCAGCTCGGAGACGACGGTGCGCACGCGGCTGCCCTTGGGGCCCACGCAGGCGCCCACCGGGTCGAGGCGGTCGTCGTTGGACGAGACGGCCACCTTGGAGCGCACGCCGGGCTCGCGGGCCACGCTGCGGATCTCGACGACGCCGTCGTAGACCTCGGGGACCTCGAGCTCGAAGAGGCGGCGCAGCAGGTCGGGGTGGGTGCGCGAGACCACGATGGGCGGGCGCTGGCGCTCGCCGCGCACCACCGGCTGGGTGGAGTTGGGGTCACGGACGTCGATGATGATCGCGCGGAGGCGCTGGTTGTGGCTGTAGCGCTCGCCCGCGGGGCGCTCGTTGCGCTCCTCGGGGAAGCGGCGCAGGTCGAAGTGGGGCAGCTCGGCCTCCACGCCCTCGCGGATCTTGATGATCGTGAAGTCGGGCGTGGTCTGCAGCACCGTGCCGGTGATGATGTCGCCCACGCGCTGCGAGAACTCCTCGTAGATCTGGACGCGCGCGGCGTTGCGCACGATGGCGCGGATCTCGGCCTTGGCGTGCTGGGCGGCGATGCGGCTCGTGTCGGGCGGGGTGACGTCCACCTCGTCGAACTCGGCGTACTCGCCGGTCTCGGGGTCGGGCTCGCCCTTGGGGACGAGCTCGTAGACGTAGACGTGGCCCGTGGCGCGGTCGATCGTGACGCGCGCGCCGAAGGGCAGGTGCAGGACGTCGGCGTAGCTCTTGGCGAGCGACTGCTCGAGGCGGTCGAGGAGGTAGAGCTGGTCGATGTGACGCTCGCCGCAGAGCTGCTCGAGGGCTGCCATCATCTCAGAGGCCATGTGATTGTCCCTTCCTACTTGTTCTGCCCGAGGTCGTAGTCGGGCTTGATCGTGCACTTCCTGATGTCGTCGTAGGCCACGGCGACGCGCTCGCCGTCGCAGTCGAGGGTGACGGCGTCGCCGTCGATGCCCACAAGCTCGCCCGTGAAGCGGCGGCGCCCCTCCCCCGGCGCGAGCGCGAGCGAGACGCGCTCGCCGGCGAAGCGCTCGAAGTCGCGGCGGGTGCGCAGCGGGCGCGCCATCCCGGGCGAGGAGACCTCGAGGGTGAAGCTCGAGTCGATGGGGTCGAGCTCGTCGAGGGCCGCCGAGATCCACTCGGTCTCCGCGGTCACCTCGTCGAGGGTGATCGTGGGCGCGTCCTCGTCGGCGTGGTCGATCCGCACGCGGACGCACGGAGCCTTGGTCGCGCCGGTGACCTCAACGTCCACGATGGCGACGCCGCGCTCGGCCGCCCTTGGCTCGAGCGCGTCGATGATCGTCTGCTCTAGGCCCTGCCTGGGCATGGTCCCTCCTCGCCTGCATACAGAAAGGAAGCGGGGCGAGACGTTCCACCCCACTTCCTGCGGTTACAGCAACATTTCGCTGCTAGTGTACGGTGCTTCTCGCCCCGCGTCAAGCGTCGCTCCACGAGAACGCCACAAGCGGACGCCCGGTGCGGGACGCGGGGTCCGGCCGTCCCTAGACGGCCACGATGTTGACCAGGCGGCCCCTGACCACGATGACCTTCTTGATGTCCTTGCCGACGAGCTGGTCGGCGACGGCGGCCTTGGCGGCCTCCTCCAGCTCGGCGTCGGTGGCGTCGGCCGGCACCGTCACGCGGCCGCGGACCTTGCCCTTGACCTGGACGGCGATCTCGACCTCGTCGGCCTTGGCGGCCGCCTCGTCGAACTCGGGCCAGGCGGCGTTGTAGACCGAGCCCTCCTGAGAGAGCGCCGCGCTCCAGAGCTCCTCGGCCCAGTGCGGGCAGATCGGGGCGAGCATGCGCACGACGGCGCTGGCGACGGCGAAGCTGAGCGCCGGGTCGCGCCGGTCGGCGGGCACGTCGTTGACGTACTTGGACGCGGCGTTGGTGATCTCCATCACGGCCGAGATGGCGGTGTTGAACTGGCAGCGGTCGAAGTCCGTCGTGCACTTGAGCCCCATCGCGTTGAGCGTGCGCCACAGCTCCGCGCCCTCCGCGTCCAGCCCGGAGGCGTCGACGGCACCCTCGGCGGCGCCCTGCGCGAGCAGCCAGACCACGCGCCAGGCGCGCTTGATGAAGCGGTTGGCGCCGGCGACGGCCTCCTCGTCCCAGTTGAAGTCCTTCTCGGGCGGGGCGATGAAGAGGATGGCCAGGCGCATGGTGTCCGCGCCGTACGGCTCGATCACCGAGGAGGGCGGCACGACGTTGCCCTTGGACTTGGACATGGTGTCGCCGTTGGCGTCCTTGACCATGCCCTGGCAGAGCAGGTTGGTGAAGGGCTCGTCGCAGTCGATCATGCCGAGGTCGCGCAGGACCTTGGTGAAGAAGCGGCTGTAGAGCAGGTGCAGGATCGCGTGCTCGATGCCGCCGATGTAGTTGTCGACCGGCATCCAGCGGTCCACGGCCTCCTTGGAGAAGGGCAGCTCCTCGTTGTGCGGGTCGCAGTAGCGCAGGTAGTACCAGCTCGAGCACGTGAACGTGTCCATCGTGTCGGTGATGCGCTTGGCGGGGCGCCCGCACTTGGGGCAGGTGGTCTCGTAGAACGGCGCGTACTCGGCGAGCGTCTCGCCGGCGCCGAGGTCGAGGTTGTCCGGCAGCGTGACGGGCAGGTCCTCGTAGGGTACCGGCACGTCGCCGCAGCAGTCACAGTGGATCATCGGGATGGGATTGCCCCAGTAGCGCTGGCGGCTGATGAGCCAGTCGCGCAGGCGGAACTGCACGGTCTTGCGGCCGAGGCCCTTCTCGCCGAGCCAGTCGATGATGGCGTCGACGGCCTCGGAGTGCTTGCCGCCCCTCATGCCGGTGAACGGGCCGGACTGCACGAGGTAGCCCTCGGCCTCCATCGCGTGGTCCCAGTCGACCGAGGTCACGCGCAGCTCGCGCTCGTCCTTGAGCTCCTCGTAGAGCGGGTCGTCCTTCTGGCAGATGATCGGCGCGATCTCCAGGCCGTACTTCTTGGCGAAGTCGAAGTCGCGCTGGTCGCCGCAGGGCACGCCCATGACGGCACCGGTGCCGTAGTCCATGAGGACGTAGTCGGCGACCCAGATCGGCGCGGGGCGGCCGTTCACCGGGTTGATGACGTAGCGGCCGGTGAAGACGCCGTGCTTCTCGCGCTCCGAGCCCTGGCGGTCCACCGACGAGACCTTCTCGGCGGCGGCCTTGAGCTCGAGGAAGGCCGGCTCGTACTCGGTGCCGGCAACGAGCTCGGCGGCCAGCGGGCTCTCGGGCGGCAGCAGGAAGAAGCTCACGCCGAAGAGCGTGTCCGGGCGCGTGGTGAAGACCGTGATCTTGGTGTCGGTGGGCGTCACGCCGTCGGTGTCGGCGAGCGCGAAGTCGATCTCGGCGCCCTCGGAGCGGCCGATCCAGTTGGCCTGCATCGCGCGGACGCGCTCGGGCCACTTGCCCTCGAGCAGCTTGAGGTCGTCGAGGAGCTCCTGGGCGTAGTCGGTGATCTTGAAGTACCACTGGCTGAGCGGGCGCTTCTCGGGGATGGAGCCGCAGCGCCAGCACTTGCCGTCGACGACCTGCTCGTTGGCGAGCACCGTCTGGCAGCCCGGGCACCAGTTGACCGGCGAGGTGTCGCGGTAGACCAGGCCCTTCTCCCACATCTTGAGGAAGATCCACTGGCCCCACTTGTAGTACTCGGGGTCGCAGGTGTTGAACATGCGGTCATAGTCGTACGAGAAGCCCATGCGGCGCATGGTCTTCACCGCCTGGTCGATGTTCTTGTGGGTCCAGACGCTCGCCTGGGTGTTGTGCTTGATGGCGGCGTTCTCGGCCGGCAGGCCGAAGGCGTCGAAGCCCATGGGGTGCAGGACGTCGAAGCCGCGCATGCGGGCCTGGCGGGCCATCGCGTCGCCGATCGTGTAGTTGCGGGCGTGGCCCATGTGCAGGTCGCCGGAGGGGTACGGGAACATCTCGAGCACGTACTTCTTGGGCTTGACGGGGTCCTCGTCGGTCTTGTAGAGGCCCTCGGCGTCCCAGGCCGCCTGCCACTTGGTCTCGATGGCCTCGGCGTCGTAGGCCGGGACCTCGAAGTTCTTCTCGGCGTCGCTCATCTGCGTGGCTCCTTCGTGTGCGATGGTCAACCGCCACATTGTAGCAGGACGCGCACGGGCGGCGAGAGGAACCTGGGAGCGCGCGGCATCCCCGCCCCTGCACATGCAACAACCTGACGCATGTGCGGAGTACGGGAGCGAGCCACGTCCCGCTCCGCCCATGCACATGCGGCAATATGACGTACGTGCATGCCCTAAAGCGCCACGTGAGGCGTCATACCAGAGTTCTTGCCATGCACATGCGGCACGCTGACGCATGTGAGTGAGACGGGCGGCCATAATGGCCGTCCGGATGGGAACCAAGACGTGTACATGCGTCACATTGACGCAGGTGCACGGAAAATGAGGACATAAGGGGGAGGCGGCCGGAA
>NZ_CBIFYV010000041.1:0-68371 GCF_966187215.1 Thermophilibacter sp. | reverse complement strand
ACGACGCCGGCCCTCACGATCGAATTGTTGGATTGGGAGCGAGGAGAAGGGAGCTCGCATGATTGTCTACGACCAGAACGGAACAAGGATCGAGCTTCAGAACAGGCTCGGCGGAGGCGGCGAGGGGAGCGTCTACTCCATTGCGGGCCACCCGCGCTTCGTCGCCAAGATCTACACCTCCGACGCGGAGGCTCACCGCGAGAAGATCGAGGCGATGGTCGGCATCGCCGCCGGGGGAGCGCTCATGCCCGAGGCGGTGGCGTGGCCCGTGGCCGCGCTCTACTCCGACGCCGCGCGCCGCTCCTTCGTCGGGTTTGGCATGAGGCTCGTCAAGAGCAGGTACCTCCTCGAGGAGCTTCACGAGTATCCCGCCCCCTCGGGGATGCGGGTCACGATGCGCGAGAAGGTGGGCTTCCTCATCGAGCTCTGCGACGTCCTGGACGTGCTGCACCAGATGGGACAGGTCGTCGGTGACTTCAACGGCCAGAACGTCATCATGGAGGAGGGCGGACACCCCGCCCTCGTGGATACGGACTCGTTCTGCGTGCGCGCGGGCGGCAGGGTCTTTCGCTGCGAGGTCTTCAACGACGACATCGTGGCTCCCGAGATCGTGCGCGCGGCCCACGTCTCCGGCGGCGGCTACGCGAACTGCCCGGAGGGCGTGTTCTCGACGCATGCGGACGACTATGCGCTCGCGGTCCACGTCTTCAGGATGCTCATGAACGGCGTGCACCCGTTCCGGTGCACGCCGGTGCCCCTCTCGAACGGCTCCGTCCCCGCTCCCGTGAAGACGCTCGTGCGCGTGGAGCGCGGCGAGACGCCGTTCTTCAGGAAGGTGCGCGGCGTCAAGGTGAGCCCGAGCGCCCCCGAGCTCAAGGAGTTTCCGCCCTACCTGGTGGAGCTCTTCCGTCGTGCCTTCGTGGACGGGCACGCCAAGCCCGCCGTCCGACCGACCGCCCGGGAGTGGGGGGCCGCCCTCAAGCGTTACCGCAGCGAGCTCGTCTCCTGCCGCCACGGCCATTGGTACTGGAAAGGGGCCTCGAACTGCCCCTACTGCGCCGCGGATGCCAGGTACGCGGGTGCTGCCCCGGGCAAGCTCGCGAATGCGGGCGGCACGCCGCAGGCGACGGTCCCGCCCTTCGCGGGCTCGGGCAGGGCCTCGCGCGCCGCCAACGGCGTGGCGGCGGCGGTCCAGGCGTCCTCCCCGACTCAGGCGGCGGCGCTGGGGGCGCCGTACTGGGTCGTCTCGCTGCTCATCGGATCGGCGGTCTTCGCGCTTCTCGGTGCCGCCCTGCCCATCTGCGAGATGGTCGGCATCTCGTTGGGCGTCGGCTATCCCGACTGGCTGCGGGCGGCGTTCCTCATCTCCGCGCTCGCGGGCGTCGTGGCCTACAACCTCCTCTTCGTCAAGCGCGCCGAGGACAAGAGCTACTTCCTCGCCGGGGCGTCCGCCGTCGGGAGCATGGCCCTGCTCGCCCTCCTGTGCGTTGTGATCGCCGCCCTTCTCGGCGTCCTGCTCGTGATCTTCCTCCTCGGCCTCGCCGTCTCCATCCTTTCCGACTAGCCGCAAATCGTCCGGGGCGTCTGCCGGACGTCTCATCAGAGAGGGGAACCACATGATGAACGCAAACGACGAGTCCCTCATCGCGCAGATTCTCCGCGAGGAGTGCGGCTACTCGTCCCGTGCCGCCGAGGTGACGGCGCACGATCTGACCCACTTCGTCGCGGCCGACCACGGCGACCTCGACGAGGCCGTGGCGCGCTGGGTCCATGACCGGTCCGACCAGACGGACGTCGCCGTGGGCGGGCGCAGCGTGCGCGACCTCATGGGGCTGGGCCTCTCCTACCCCGCCTGCCTCGTGTTCGTCGACTGGTATCGCTGCGACCCCGCGACGGCCTCCCGCGCGCTCGCCGAGCGGATGTGAGCGCGATGACCTACGAGGACGCGCTCAGGATGACCGACCGGGAGGTCTGGTCAAGGCTCTCCGAGGAGGGCAAGGTCGAGGTGCTCCAGGCCGTCGAGGACCACGTGGCCGGGGAGTGCGGGCGAGACGCGCGCACCGTGGAGAGCGCGTGGCTCTACACGGGAGACGACGGCATCGAGCTCGGTCGCTACCAGACCGGCGACCAGACCATCTACGTGAACGCCTCACAGCTGGGGGAGGGGTCCCTCTACGGGAGCGACCCGGACAAGATGGTGGAGACGGTCCTCCACGAGGGGCGCCACGCCTTCCAGCACGACGTGGCAGAGGGCCGCGTCCCCTGCGAGGACGCGGAGACCGCCCGGGTATGGGCCAGGAACCTCGAGCCGGGCGGCTACGTTCGCTTCGACGAGAACCCGCGCGCCTATTGGAACCAGCCCGTGGAGGCGGACGCGCGCGGCTTTGCGAGCGACCGGCTCAGCCAGCTGCGCGCGGAGCGGGCGGATGTCGCCGAGCGTGACGTCGCGCGGGAGACGACCGGTGAGGACCGGGGCGAACGGGACCTCGGCGTCGGGGGAGACGGCCATGACGGGGCCCGCGAGGCGTTCGAGTCCGGAGGGGACGAGTGGGCGGAGCAGAGCGCGGTTGCGCAACGCCGCGGCCATGGTCTGAGCAGGATGTAGGTGCTTCCAGGAAGGAGGGCTCGAATGACCGTCAGAGACAGGGTCCTGAGCGGGGATGACTGGAGGGTGGAGGCACCGGCCCCTGCGCCCGGAGCCCTCGCCCGGCTCTCGGGGTGGTCTATGGGCAGAAAGGCGACCCTCTCCCTCGCGGAAGGCGACCTCGCCACCCACGTGCTGTTCCTCGGGCCCTCGGGCACGGGCAAGACCAATGCGCTGCGCGAGCTCCTGCGCCAGGTCAAGGCGTCGCTGCGTCCCGGCGACACGATGTGCGTCTTTGACCCCAAGGGGGACTTCCTCTCTCTGCTCGACCCCTCCCTTGACCTTGCCGTCCCCGGTGGGGCGGACGCATGGAACGTCTGCGGCGACGTGGTCGCCGACGGCTGGGGGGAGGAGGACGTGGCAGAGAACGCGCGGGAGGTGGCGCAGACGGTCTTCGCCGACGCGGTCGAGCGCTCCTCGAGCCCCTTCTTCCCCAAGGCGGCGCGCGACCTCTTTGCGGACGTGCTCGGCGCGCTGTGCGTCTGCTCCGAGAAGGACCGCGAGTTCCGGCGCAAAAACCTCAACAACCGTGCGCTGCGCGACTACCTCCTCGGGGCGACCTCCTCGGGCCTCCACGAGTTTCTCGGGCACGAGCGGCGCTTCTCCGGGTCTCTCAAGTACCTCGGCGACGGCTCCTCCGATCAGGCGCTCGGCGTGCTCGCCGAGCTCCAGGAGGCCACGTCGGCGCTCTTCTCGGGCGGGTTCGGCGAGTGCGGGGCCTTCTCGTCGAGGCAGTTCCACCGCGGGGGCGTCGGGACGGTCTTCGTGGAGTATGACGTCACTCGCGCGGCCACTCCCGCCTACCAGGTGATCATCGACTCGTTTCTCAAGGAGGCCCTGGCGGGGAGGCGTCCGGGGTCGAGCACCTACGTGTTCATCGACGAGCTTCCCATGCTGCCCCACCTGCTCTTCCTCGAGAACGCCCTCTCCTTCGGCCGGAGCCAGGGGGTGAGGGTGATCGCGGCGGCGCAGAGCGTCGAGCAGCTCTATGACGCCTACGGGCGGGACGCGGGGGCGGCCCTCGTGTCCGGGTTCCAGACGCTCGTCTGCTTTCGTCCGAGCGACGAGGCCACGCGCGCCTGCGCGCGGGAGCGAGGGGGCGCCTGCCTGAGGGAGCTCTCCTATCTCTCGGGGGAGGGGCGGGCGAGCTTCGAGTTGCGCGAGGCGCATGTGGTGGAGGACTGGGACCTCGCGTCCCTCGGGCGGGGAGAGGCGTTCCTCTTCCGCCCGTTCGCGGGTCCCCTGAGGTTTCAGTTTGGGAGGTACTAGGCATGGCGAGCTTTCTGGGGGTGGGGACGGGACTGGCCGTCTGGGCGCGCGACCTCGTGGCCCGGGGGAGCGTCCTGCGCAAGGCGCGCCGGGAGAACGACGCGGCGCGCGGGATCGTGGCGTACGGGGAGGTGCCGTCGGAGAGCCTGCTCGTGGGGTCATCTCGCTCGCTTGTGCTGGGCGCTCCCGACGAGGTTCGTGCCCCAGCGCTCTGTGGGCTCATCAAGGAGTCCGTCGCGCGCGGCTCCTCCGTGGTCGTCGTGGCCGAGGGCGCGCGTGCGCTCGCGGATGACCTCGTGTCCGCCGGGTGCCCGGGGGTGACGCTTGCGGACGCCGCCCGGCCTCTCTATGAGCCGCTCGCGCGGCGCACGGCGGACGACGCGACCGAGCTTCTGGAGGAGTCCCTCAGGCTCGCTCCGAACGCTCCCCAGGAGGCCGGCGCCTACGCGGGAGCGCTCGTCCGCGTGCTCGGCCGCCGGGGCCTCCCCGCGTCCGTTCGCCTGCTCGCGGAGTGTCCCCACAACCGCCTGCACGAGGTGATCGGGCGTCTCGAGCTCACGGGCGCGATCGATGCCGCGGAGGCGGCGGACCTCCGGGCGTGCCTCGACGTGCCGACGGCGTGCCGCTCGTTCGTGGAGGGGTTCTTCCGGGAGGCGGTGAGCGAGGGGGCGCTCCTCGCTGACCCGCTCTCGACGTCGCTCACGACCTCCGTGGTGGACGCGGCGCTCTCTCCTGCCCCGGGGACCGTCGTTCTGGACGTGGGCTCCGGCCAGGCCCGCGCGCTTCTCGCCCTCGTCTTTGCCGAGGCGCGGCTCTGCGCTCGTCACCGTGCCCCGCTCACCCTGGTGGTCTGTGCCGGCTCCGTGGCGGATTGGGACGCGCTGGCGCAGCCGCTCAGGAGCGCCGTGGGCATCAGCTGGGCCATCGTCACGAGCGAGGCGCTCGAGTTCTTCTCGTCCGAGGACGAGCTCAGGCGATGGGTCGCCTCGAGCTCCCGGGTGCTGTGCTTTGCCCAGGGGCACGCCTCGGCCGACCTGGCCTCCTCCGTCTTTGGCGAGTACGACAAGGTCGACGTCTCGTTCACGCGCTCGGGAGGCGGGGGCTTCGGCACCTTTGGCGTCAACTACACGGATGGCAGGAGCACCACGCGCTCCGTCAAGCGCGAGCGCGTGGTCAGGCCCGAGGAGCTGCGCGCGCTCGGTGAGGGCGAGTTCTTCGTCCTCGAGGCGGGCCGGCCCGGGGCCGGCAGGGGAATCGCGGTGAGGTGAGGATGATGAGAAGGATCAAGGACTACGTGGACGTGCGGACGAGGTTCCTTCCGCACCGGCCCGAGGCCGGCCCCGAGCGGGAGGCCTACGACGCCCTGGTGGACGGGCTGCTCGAGTATCGCGGGAGCATCCGGATGCCGCGCATGGTGACGATGGACGACCTGGGTAGGATCGTCGGCCTCGCCAAGCTGGACGTCCCCGAGCTCTTCTACGTGGGCTCGGGGACCGCCAACCTGACGAGCCTCGGACCATGCGCGCTCAATCTCACGTACTGTCCCCGTTATCGCCTGGATGAGAAGGACGTCCTGTCCGTCCTCGAGGCCATGGGGCGCGCTACGGACGAGGTGGTCGAGGAGCGCATGCGCGCACGGCACCCGGCGCCGCCCGGGACGACGGCGCACCGCGACCGCCGGCTCGAGGACCTCGTCGCGCTGCACGACTGGCTCGCCGGGCACTTTGCGTACGCGGACGGCGAGCGCTCGTACGCGCACGAGGCGTCGGGCCCGCTCGTCTACGGCGTCGGGGTGTGCGACGGCGTGGCCAGGGCGTACAAGTACCTCTGCGATCGCTGCGGCCTGGCCTGCTGCGTGGTCTCGGGTGAGGCGCGGGACTCCAGTCGCCCGTCCGACGGTTTCGGGCCCCACGCCTGGAACCTCGTCGCGGCGCCGGCGCGCACGGAGCGGAGCTCCCGAGACCAGCTGCGTCCGGGCGAGGCGTCCGAGTGGGCCAACGTGGACGTGACCTTTGACGCGTCGATCTCGCACGCCGTCGTCCGGCACGACTACTTCGGCGTCACGGACGCCGAGATCGCCGCGAGCCACCGGCGCGACGCGTCCGAATCGCTGCCGGATGGGGGCGGGTCCCTGCGCTACTACGAGAGCAGGGACCTGGTCGCGGCATCGGCCACGAACCTCTCGAAGATCGTGGACCGCGACCTGCCCCATCGGGGCGGGGCGGAGTTCGCCATGCCCCGCATCTGGGAGAGCCGCGCCCAGGCCGACGGGGCCATCGAGCGCGGCGTCTCGCAGAGCTCCGCGCTCGGCCGCACGGGTCGGGGCTACGCCATCTACCCCAACTATGACCGCATGGTCTTCTGCGTGGAGGCGCTCTCATGAGCGGCGTCGCCCACGCGCCCGAGCTGCACATGGCGCGCGTCGGCGGCTTCGACGTCGCCGCGGCGACGCTGCGCGGCGTCGGGCGGGAGATCAACGAGGACAGGGTCTGCGTGTGCGGGCGCGGTTTCTGTGTCTTCGACGGCATCGGCGGGCTTGGGGCGGGCGAGGTCTTCGCCGAGCTCGCCGCCAACCGGGTGCGACGAGGCCTCCTGAGCGGGAGAGGACCCGCGCAGGCGCTCGCGGGCGCGAGTCGTGATCTCGCCTCATTGGGGAGGGAGGTGCTCCGCTCCCCGGGCGGCGCGACGGGGTGCGTCTGCGCGCCCGGGGCCGGGGGCATTCGCTTCGCCGCCCTGGGAGACGTCCGCGCCTTCCTCGTGGGGCCCGAGGGCGTCGAGGAGGTCTGCCGGGACGAGCCCGGGGGCGCGGGGGCGTACCTCGGGGACGGCCGAAGCGCTCCCCGCGTCAGCTTCATCGGGGAGGGCTGCCTGGATTCGCACGTCCTTCTCGTCTGCTCGGACGGGTTCTGGCGCTTTGCGGCGGCGCGCGAGCTCGCCGAGGTCGTGAGGGGGTCGGCGACGCTTGCTGACGCGGCCATGCGCCTCGTCGGGCTTGCGAGGAGCTGCGCCTCTCCCGACGACGTGACCGTTGCCCTCTGTGGTCCGCTCGTCGAGTCTCGGTCAAGGTCTCTGCAAGGTGTCTTACAGTGAGGTGGTCTCGCCGAGAGAGGAGTCACCATGCCCGTTCCCATCTACCACGTGAGCAGAGCGCTCGGCTCGTACCTAACCGACCTCTACGGGGCGAGAAACGCCGGCGATCGCGTGGCGAACCCCTGGGTGCTCGTGGGCATCGGACCGAACGAGGCGGGGGCCATCGCCGACCAGATGGTCTCAGGGGGAAACTACTTCACCTGCTACGCCTCCGCGTTCACCAACCTGATTCTCTCCACCGAGGACGATGGCCAGAGACCCCGGCCGCAGGAGGAGGTCGACCTCCTGAGGAAGCTCTACGCCAAGATCCTCGGCGGGGCCAAGCGGCGCCCCGCCAGAGGACGCAATCAAGCTCAGCCGCAAGAGGAGGGAGCGGACCCTTCCGAGCGGCGTGACACAACGGGGCGCCTGCGCCTTAGCGAGAAGAAGCAGAGGTGGGTGCGCGAGCAGTTCTACAAAGAATGGGTGTATCCGCCCATCGCCCAAGAGGTCGAGGACTACCTGATGAGTGTCCTGGGGGAGTCCCAGCAGTCTCGGTTTGCCAAGATTGCCGAGGGAGTGATCGAGCGTGCGCTCGGTGAGCTGCGCTTCTACCGTGACCTGCGGAAGTCGGTCAACGCCCTCTCGGATGACGGGAGTCGGGAGCGCAGGCTGCTCGAGGACTATCGCACCCTGCTCCCCCTGTGGGTGTACACGCAGCGCACCCACGCCTCCGAGGACGACCCCGGCCTGCTGCTCAATCTCTACGACCTCGACTTCTGGTCGTATGACCCTGGCGAGGGGGAGGCTCCCCTCGAAAGGCTCGTGGACGAGCTGTGCGGCTGCTTCATAGATGACGGCGCGCTCGCGGGAGAGGCTCGCGTCGAGGAGTTCAGGTTTCGCGCAGAGGATCTCTTCAGGAGGTGCGTCGACGAGGCGGAGATGGCTGACAGGGCGTTCGAGACGGGGCGGCGCACGGAGTCCTCGACCATCGAGCACCTCTTCCAGCGCTCCCGCGAGACCGGCCGGGCCGTGGTGCCCGCCTGGGCGCAGCATCGTGCCGAGCTCATCTGGTTGATCATGGTCTCGAGCTGCGTGGGTCTCGAGGCGGCGCTCGGCCCGAGCGATCGCGCGACGGCCGACGATCTCATAGTGTCCGATCAGCGCCTCGACGACGACTGCCTGGGAAGGGGCTCGGGAGCGGTTCCGCTGAGCGTTCGAGTGGGCCGGCGCGACGTGGGCTCCTTTGACCTCAGGCTCGCCGACGATGCTCCCGACGGGCTCGTTGTCTGCGTGCTGGGACGAGAGCGGGACCCGAGGTTCTGGACGTCCTGGGCGGACCGGGCGAAGGAGCTGCTGGGCATGTTCTTCCAGCCGGAGACGCATCTCGACGAGAAGGACCCAGACGGGCTCCCCGCGCGGCTGAAGGCGGCCATAGGCTCACGCTTTGACGCTTCTACCAGGGAGGGGAGGACTGCGCTCAAAGAGTTTGCCCGCCTGGAGGCGATCGCGGCGGGTCAGCTGGACACCGCGCGGGAGCTCCGCGACGCCTCCCTGCGGGCGCTCGACGACTGTCTGCGCCTGTCCTTTTGCGTGGATGCCGATTCAGCCGAGGGCCCGGTGCTCGATCTTGGAACGAACGGGCGTTGCGCCGAGGGGACGCTCGTGGGGGCCGCCCGTCGGGCGGCGGAGGAGCTCAACGAGCTCCTGACCTCCCTGCTGCGCGCGCAGCGCGAGGACGAGTACGCACGTGCCGTCGCAGGGGACGTTCGGGGTCCGGACGGGAGGGCTCTCGACGAGGACGAGGCGAGGAAGCGTCGTGACGCCCGGATGCCGAGCGTGCGGGCGCGGGTCTCAAGCCTCCTGGAGGGCGTGCTCACGACCTACTTCAACGACCAGCGCTTCCTGTGCGACCGCGACGGCGACCCCGTGGCGGGCAATCGATCCAAGATAGATCTCCTTCTCGACAGGCTGGAGGACGAGTATGGGGAAAGGCACGGGCGCGACCCCTCCATGCGCCTGGCGGTCACGAGGCTTCGTAGGGTCCTCGTGCCGGTCATGTCGCCGTCGCGCGTGAAGACCCTCTCCCTGCGGAAGATGCGCGCCTGCGTTGACGAGGTCTTCTCGAGTTTTGACGAGGCGGAGAGGAGCTGCTTCGTGGCGCTGCCCTCGGCGGACGTCTCCGCTCGACACGCCGTGGCCTACCTCAGGGACGGTCGCCTCACGCTCGTGGATGCCGGCTCCCTGCAGGGCACGGCGGTTCTCCGCCAGGAAAGGGAGGGCGGAGGGGGAATCGTCCTCGTGCGCGAGAGCGCCCTCGTGCTGGAGGGAACGGAGCGTCGTCTCGACAAGATGCTCGACGCCACCTGGATGCCCCAGGAGCGTGTCGAGGTCCCGGAGGTCGTCCTGCGCCGCGGCGACGTCATCCGTCTTGCGGGACAGGTGGCGGTGGGAGTTGGTGGCGCGCTGTGACCGAGGACTTCATCGATGGCGGGGCGCCGGCTTCGGCGGACGCGCGCGCCATCTCCTTCGATGGGGGCTACTTCCTCTGCGCCCAGCCCGTCCCCGCTCGCGCGCAGGCCCGCTCGAGCTCGGGCAAGAAGTATGTGTATCACGGCACGTATGTGCATGCCCGTGATTCCGGGGGGCACGGGGTTCCCGCGTGCGCCGTGTTCTTTGCGCGCGAGGGCCGGGACGTGGACTATGCGCGGGAGCGCGCAGGTCTCGTCCTGGGCTCCGCCCTTGGGGTAGGGCCGCGCACCCTCGAGGTGGATGCGCGAAGAAGGCTGCCCGACGCCGGACCGGGCGATCGCGCTCTGCCCATGCTGGTCGAGGAGGACGTGGGCGTGAGCCTGGAGGACGCGCTGCGCGGGGCGCCCGTGCCCGCCTTCTCCGACGGCCGGGACCATGATGGCGACCCCCTTCCCGATTCGTCCACGCCCGAGGGAGCCCGCGCGGCCCACAAGATACTGTTTGACGTGCTCTGCCAGGTTGAGGCTCTGCATAGACAGGGGCTCTATCATCGGGACCTGCGCTCGGCCAACATCGCCCTGCGCCGCTGGGGCCCGGGGCCGGAGGGCCTGCGCGCCACCCTGCTCGACCTGGAGTTCGTTACCGGCGAGCGTCGGGGGACCGTGCGGTGCGAGGGCTACTACGACCGGCTCTTCTCCGAGGGAGGGCTTGCGTGCCTGGGCCGCGTCCCCACCCTGCTCGAGCAGGATCTCGGCTATCTCGCGGTGGTCGCTGCCGAGGTGCTGTCCGGGCGCGCTGCGTCGGAGCTCGGGGACGAGGAGGTGCGCGGCGTCCTGCGCTCCCGGCGCTCTCCGATCAGGATGGGTCCCGACGGCATCTTCTCGCGGCGCGTGCTGCTGCGTGACGTCTGGGCGGAGGCTCGCCTGGCGGGGCTTCCGACGGTCGAGGAGGCGTACAGGGACGTCTCGGCTCGCGCGGTCGCCATCGCGCAGGGTGAGACGCGCCACGCCGGCTATGTTGACACGCTGGACCGCATTCGACTTGAGAGGAGCGTCGAGATGATCCTCGAGCGGGAGACGATCGAGCGGCTCGCCCGCGCGGTCTTCGAGAACTATCGCGAGCACCGAAGAGGGGACGGCCTGCCCGTCGAGTACGACACCTATGACGGGCAGCCCGAGGACTTCAGGGCGTCCTGCCTGGAGCAGGCGCGCTCCTATTGCGACAAGGTGCGCCTGCTGGGCTACGAGCTCGTGCTCGCGCAGGAGTGCGACGAGACGAGCCGCGTTCGGGAGCTCACCGCTGACGAGGTGGAGTTTCTCGCCCGCGTCGAGCACGACCGCTGGGTCGACGAGCGTGTCGGCGCCGGCTGGGCCTATGGCCCCGAGAAGGACGTGGAGCGGAAGGTGTCCCCGTATCTGGTGAGCTGGGACGAGCTCTCCGAGGAGGTCAGGGAGTACGACCGGGCGCCAATGAGGGAGATGCTCGGCCTCGTGGCGTCCGCGGGGCTCGCGGTGACGAGGTAGCGCCTCGCGCGCTGGGCCCGGTCTCTACTCGGACTGGTCGGAGCCGAGGATGACCACCACGTCGTAGTCCGTGGAGAAGTCGCCGGGGTTCTCGGCGATGTTCGACTCGTCGACGCCCAGGGTCTGCGCCACGCCGCGCGCCTTTGAGGCGGCGCTGCCGTTGTAGTAGACCATGGTCGTCGTCTGGTCGTTGGTGGAGGCGTTGTCGGCGAGCACCGAGAAGCCCGCCTCCTCGAGATCGGTGGCGTGGCTCATGGCCAGGCCGTTCACATCGGTGCCGTTGAGGACGAGCACCGAGCCGGTGAACGTGGCCTCGTCCCCGGAGCCACTGCCGTCGGAGCTGCCGTCGCCGGAGCTGATGCCGATCGACCCGGCGACGCCCGCCGTGAAGTCCTGGCTCTCGTCGGAGTAGGGAGGCAGGCCCGCGTCCACGCGCTCCATCATCTCGGTCCAGGCCTGCTCGTCGGGGATCTCGTACCAGAGGTTGTTCGTGTACGTGGAGGTGGTGGGCGTCTGGCCCGAGTAGAAGCCGTTGTCCACGTCGAAGTTCTGGAACTGCCGCGCGAGGCCGACGATGTCGGTGACGCTGAACGGATAGACGGTGAGGCCCTCCGCGAGCTGGGAGACCGTGCTGAGCATGGTCACGGGGTCGAGCTGGAGGACCTTCTTGACGATGGCGCCGATGACCATGCGCTGGTTGGCGGCGCGATAGAAGTCGCCGCCGCCCATGTCGTCGTAGGCGTGGCGCGCGCGGCACAGGCCGAGGGCCTGGGCGCCGTTGATGGTCTGCGTGCCCGCGGGGAGGTCGACGTCGGCGAGCTCGTCCTGGACGGCGCGCGGCAGCGTGATCTCAATGCCGCCGATCGTGTCGACGATCGAGATGAGCTGCTCGAAGTCGACCTCGGCGTAGGCGGAGATGTCCACGCCCGCGAACTTCTCGACGGTCTCGACCATGTAGGCGCCCTGGCCGATGGAGTAGGCGTCGTTGATCTTGCGCTCGCCGTACTCGCCCATGTCGACCATGGTGTCGCGCGGGATCGAGACGAGGGTCACCTTCTGGGCGGGCGCGTCGATGCGCGCGAGGATGATGGTGTCGGAGCGGAAGTTGGAGGCGTCGCCGCCCCAGTCCTCCGCGCGGGCCTCGCTCTTGTCGACGCCCAGCAGGAGCATGTAGAACGGGTCGCTCTGCTGGACGGGCTCGGAGAGCTGGGCGCGCAGGTCGTCCGAGACGTTGTTGCTGAGCGCGCTGTTGATGTGGGCTATGTAGGCTGCCGCGGCGGCGCCCACGCCCACGAGGGCCACGAGCACGGTGACGAGCGCGACGCGCAACGCGCGGCCGCGGCTCTTCTTGCGGCGACGGTCGGCGTAGGCGGTGGCCCCGTCCGAACGCGACGCGGCGTGGGCGCCGGCGGTCCGCGAGCGCTTGGAGGCGCGGGCGCCCGCGGCGTGCGCCGCGTGCGAGGCCCCGCCGCCGTAGCGGCTCTGCGATCGGCGCACCTGCTCCTCGCGCGTCATGCTGCGATGGGACTTTCTGTCAGCCATGAGGGCCCTTTCTGCTACGTCGAGGCTGCCGCCCCGTCCGGCTGAGCGAAACGGACCCACAAATGATAGGGAAGAGACGTGTGCTGCGCATGAAGGTCCGCGAAAATGGCGGCATTCTCTATAAACTGTCACAATGATAACTGTCGTCGGCGCCGTCCGGGCGCCTCCCTGCGAGAGGAAGAAGAGGGTCGATGAGCGAGGCTACCCCCAAGCAGTTCGTGGCGGTTCTGGACTTCGGCGCCCAGTACGGGCAGCTGATCGCGCGGCGCGTGCGCGACCTGCGCGTGTACTCCGAGATCGTCCCGTGTGACATCCCGGCCGACGAGCTCGCCGCGATGGCGCCCTCCGCGTTGATCCTCTCCGGCGGCCCCGCGAGCGTGTACGCCGAGGACGCGCCGGGCGTGGACCCCAAGATCTTCTCGCTGGGCGTGCCCGTGCTCGGCTTCTGCTACGGCCACCAGATCATGGCCGCGACGCTGGGCGGCGAGGTCGCGCACTCCGAGGTGGGCGAGTACGGCCCGGCCGTGGTGCGCCGCTCGGGCGAGTCCGAGCTCTTTGGCGACACGCCGGCCGAGCAGACCGTGTGGATGAGCCACCGCGATGCCGTGAGCCGCGCGCCCGAGGGCTTCCGCGTGACGTCGTCGACCGACGTGTGCCCCGTGGCCTCGATGGAGGATCCCGAGCGCCGGTTCTTCTCGACGCAGTTCCACCCCGAGGTGCGCCATACCGAGCACGGGCGCGAGATCCTCTCGAACTTCCTGTTCGGCATCTGCGGGCTTGCGCCCACGTGGACCATGGACAACCTGGTGGAGACCCTGACCGCGGAGATTCGCGAGAAGGTCGGCGGCGACCGCGTGATCCTGGCGCTCTCCGGCGGCGTTGACTCGTCCGTGGTGGCGGCGCTGGGCGCGCGCGCCATCGGCAAGCAGATGACCTGCGTCTTCATCAACCACGGCCTCCTGCGCAAGGGCGAGCCGGAGCAGGTGGAGGAGGTCTTCACCAAGCAGTTCGACGTGGACTTCATCCACGTGCACGCCGAGGAGCGCTACGCCAGGCTGCTCGACGGCGTGACCGACCCGGAGCAGAAGCGCCGTATCATCGGCACGCAGTTCTGGGAGGAGTTCTTTGCCGTGGCGCAGCAGCTCTCCGACGACGGGCGCCCGGTCAAGTACCTCGCGCAGGGCACGATTTATCCCGACATCATCGAGAGCGGCGCGCGCAAGACCGGCGGCAAGGCGTCGACCATCAAGAGCCACCACAACCTGATCCCGTTCCCGGAGGGCGTGCACTTCGACCTCATCGAGCCCCTCGACCACTTCTTCAAGGACGAGGTGCGCGAGCTGGGTCTGGCGCTGGGGCTGCCGGACTACATCGTGTTCCGTCAGCCGTTCCCGGGTCCGGGCCTGGCCATCCGCATCATCGGCGCGGTGACGCCCGAGAAGCTGGAGATCCTGAAGAACGCGGACGCGATCGTGCGCGAGGAGCTCGACGCGTACAACCAGCGGCTCTTTGAGGAGACCGGCGAGCGCAACTCCGAGCACAGCTGCTGGCAGTACTTCGCGGTGCTGCCCGACGTGCGCAGCGTGGGCGTGATGGGCGACGAGCGCACCTACCAGCGGCCCGTGATCCTGCGCGCCGTGGAGAGCTCCGACGCCATGACCGCGGATTGGGCGAAGCTGCCCTACGACGTGCTGACGCGCGTCTCAAAGCGCATCGTGGACGAGGTGGCCGGCGTGAACCGCGTGGCGTACGACATCACGTCGAAGCCTCCCGCGACGATCGAGTGGGAGTAAGTTCCAACTGATTTTCTCCAAAATTTGCTGTATTACGGCCTTATTTTCGCCATTCTGTCAGCGACTGGGGCCCGCGTTGCATCGGGCTCGCGCCGCTCCGGAGCGTCGCTATCTTCTTGAGGCGGGGCGCCTCTTGCGCGCGTCGAGAACGGCGATGTTGATGTAGAGCTGCATCACGTCCGTGTAGACGTTCTCTCGTATGAACGTATGGGCGCGCTCATAGTCATGGTCCGAGAAGCAGACGATGAGGTAGAACGCATTGGTGTAGTTGGACGACTCCAGATAGCTGAGGAGCTGCCGCTCGTATCCCCTCTTGAGGTACGAGCTATTGGCGCGCTTCACCTCAACGAGGACCTTCTCGTCCTGGTTCATGTAGAACTTGAAGTCGATCTTGCCGTCGGCAAGCTGGGCCTCCCGCGTGATGTCCACGGGCCTGTTCTCAAAGTAGGCGTCTATCACGTTCTCAAGGACGAGCTGGATTCGGCGCTCATCCGCCGGTTTCCCCTCATTCCAGAGCAGCTTGTTCAGGGATCCGCGGCTGACGCGCCGATCGAGGTACTCGATCAGGGCCTCCAGCTCCCCGACGAGCGTGATGTGTCCGGACGGATACTGCCACTGTATGTCGAGGGGGAGCAGCTCGAAATAGAAGTCGATGTTGATGCCGAGCCGGCGCTCGAGAAGCGTGCTCCCCAGCGTGCGCTGAGACTGCAGGGTGGGGATGATGAGGAAGTCGAGGTCATCAAACAGGAGCTCTCCCATCGTCGAGAGGTTGCGGTAGAACAGCTCGAGATCCGGCTCGTCGGGGCCGTTGGCCCGCTCTCTGGCGCAGGCCCGCTCGAGCAGCCCCTCGATGTGCTCATCGAAGTAGATCGAGTCGAGCTCGGGGATATCGCTCTGCAAGTCGGCCACGTGCTCGACAAACTGGTAGAGCGCCAGCTCGTGAAAGGACGTGAGCGCGTGCGTGAAGTCGTCGGACGTCCATTCGTAGAGCTCCAGGAACACTTGTCGACACCTGAGGAACTGCTCCCTCCTCAGATAGGCGGGCATGAGCAGTTCGATCAGGTCGTCCGCTTCGTCCGGCCCCTCCGCGTACATCTCTATCTCCAGAAGATGGTGGACGAGCGCGTTGTAGAACCTCTCGTGCTCAGGGTAGAACAGCGCTGAGAAACCTATCATTTCTCCTCCAATAGGCGCCATGTGGCCCGTCGGTTTGTCCGGATCGATTTTGTCGGTCCGCTTGACCCTTACGTTACGGGAGGGTCTACCGTGTGTCCGGGGGTGATGAGATGGGGAGGCGATACAAAATCGGAGAGCTCGCGGAGCTCTCGGGTGTGTCGGTTCGTGCGCTCAGATTCTACGAGGAGGCGGGGCTGATTGCGCCAGGGCGCGATCCAACAAATGGTTACCGGCTCTACGCCGCCGAGGACGTCGATCGCCTGCAGGAGATCCTGCTGCTGAGGCACCTTGGCGTTGCCGTGCGCGACATCGCCCCGCTTCTGAGCACGACCTCGGACGATCGCGTCGCTGCCCTTGTTCGCCATCTCGACGAGCTCATTGCAGAGCGCGACCAGCTGAACACGCTGATAGCGACAGTCGAGCGAACGCTCGCTGAGATGAGAGGAGAGCTGGATATGGCCGACAGCGAGAAGTTTGAGGGTTTCAAGTACAGGCTCGTTGAGGACAACGAGCGCCGCTACGGCGTTGAAGCGCGAGGGCGCTATGGGGACGAGGCGATTGACGCGACCAACCGAGAGGTGCTGGGCATGAGCGAACGCGAGTGTGCGACTTGGCAGGAACTCGACGCCAGGATTCTCGAAGCGCTGGCCTCGGCCGTTCGGACGAGTGCTGACCCGGCGGGTCCAGAAGGTGCCCGCGTCTGCGAGCTTCACCGACAGTGGCTCGGCTACACATGGCCGTCGTATTCGGTTGAGGCGCACCGGGGCCTTGCGGAGTCGTATGTGGCAGACGAGCGCTTCACAGCCTACTACGACCGAGATGTTCCCGGCTGCGCGGCATGGCTGCGGGATGCGATCGTCGCGCATGCATGATGGTCGCCGGGTGCTCAGGGGTTTGGAGGTCAGGGAGATGCAAGATTTGCCCGCTATTGCGGTGTCAAGGCTTCGCGATGAGAGATTTGCCCGCTAGTGCGAAGCGTTTGCGGGTGTGGGGGAGTATCCGGAATGCGTTTCCCCAGGTCAATAGATTGTATATTGAACCAAATGGCTATTTTTTCTCAGAGGGGCTTCGCAATAGCGAGCGTTTCTTGCATCGATGGCGCCGCGTTACGCACTAGCGAGCAAATCATGACGGAAGGCGTGTGTTAATCGCTGCTTCGGCATGTCCGAGCCCCACGAACGCCGCCCGTCCCGATGTTGACGCATAATGGTCGCGACGAGCGCCGGCCGAAGGGGGGCTCATGGTTACCTATCGTCTGGATCTGAGCGACGAGAAGAAGGATACGGCGGCCGAGATCGCCCTGGAGAGCCCCAGAAACGTACGCGGGCGGCGCATCTGCGGACCCCTGCTGGTGCTGGCGGGCGCCCTTCTGCTCGTGTGCGGATCGGCGCTGGTGCTGGCAAAGGGGTCGGCTCAGGGCGTCGTGTTCCTCGTCGTTGGCGTGGCGTCGCTCGCGCTGGGTCTCCGGGCCAAGGCGTTCCAGCGCTTCGTGCTGCGGCGCTCGGAGCGGCTCCTGGACAAGGCGTTTCGCTCGGGCGTCGTCGAGTACGCCTTCGACGATGACGGCGTGCGCATCGAGTCGAACCTCGGCAGCAGCCTCTGCTACTGGAACTCCTTCGTCGCGCACGGCACCATGGGCCAGTACCTCTATCTCAAGCGGGGCGACAACAAGCTGGTCCTGGTGGACGCCAACGACCTCACCGGGGCCGAGCTGGCTGAGCTGACCGACCTGTTCTCGCGCCACGTCCCCGCGCGGTAGCAGGTCCGGCTCGGTGGCTGCGAGCTCATCCTCCGGTTACGTACACCATTTCGAGTCTGATATTAGTCCCGCCAAGCTGATGACCTGGGAAAACGTCAGTCGGGTGCAATGGATAAGCAATTGAATAGCGTACGTAACCGACGAGAGTGTACGTAAGTTGGCACGGCCTTTGCCCCGGGCGGCGGACACGGCTATCCTTGTCCCTCCGCACGCAACCGAGGGAGTCACGCTCAATGGACATCATCTCCACGCTCGCCGAGGAGCTCGGCCTCAAGACCGCCGCCGTGGAGGCCGCGGTCAAGCTCATCGACGAGGGCAACACCATCCCGTTCATCGCCCGCTACCGCAAGGAGGCCACGGGCGGCATGGACGACGTCGCCCTGCGCGCGCTCGACGAGCGCCTGGGCTACCTGCGCAACCTCGAGCAGCGCAAGGAGGACGTCCTGCTGCTCATCGACGCGCAGGGCAAGCTGACGCCCGAGCTGGAGGAGCAGATTCGTGCGGCCACGCAGCTCCAGCGCGTGGAGGACCTCTATAAGCCCTATCGCAAGAAGCGCCAGACCCGCGCGCAGAAGGCGCGCGAGGCCGGGCTCGAGCCGCTCGCCAACATGATCATCATGCAGGTCAAGACCAAGGGGAGCGCTCTCGACGAGGCAGCGCGTTTCGTCACGCCCGAGGCGGCCGCCGCGGGCTTTGACACGCCCGAGCGCGCCCTCGCCGGCGCCTCCGACATCGTGGCCGAGACCGTGGCGGAGGACCCCGAGAACGTGGCCGACCTGCGTGCCTTCACCGAGGCCACGGCCGACATCGTCTCGGTGGCCGTGAACGCGGACGAGAAGACCCCGTACGAGCCGTACTACGACTTCTCCGAGCCGGCGGCCAAGATCCCCAACCACCGCGTGCTGGCCATCGACCGCGGCGAGCGCGAGGAGAAGCTCCGCGTGCGCGTGCGCGTGGACGAGCCCGCGGCGGTGGCGCGCCTGGCCGCGCGCTGGCCGCGGCGCCAGGGCGTCTTCGCGCCGGTCTTCGACGCGGCGATCGCGGACGGCTACAAGCGCCTCATGGCCCCGTCACTCGAGCGAGAGCTGCGCGCCAAGCTCACGGTGCGCGCGCAGACCGACGCCATCAAGGTCTTTGCCAAGAACCTCGAGGGGCTGCTCTCCGCCCGGCCGGTGCGCGGCGCGCGCATCATCGCCCTCGACCCGGGCTACCGCACGGGCTGCAAGGTGGCCGTGCTCGACGAGTACGGCGCGCTGCTCGACCACGGCGTGGTGTACCCCACCAAGCCGCGCCACGACGTGGCCGGAACCAAGCGCGAGCTCGCGCGGCTGGTGAAGAAGCACCGCATCAACACCATCGTGATCGGCAACGGAACCGCGAGCCGCGAGACCGAGGAGGTCGTCTCGGACTTCATCGCTGAGTCCGCGCCGGAGCTGCGCTACACGATCGTCAACGAGGCCGGCGCGTCCGTGTACTCAGCCTCCGAGCTGGCCAGCCAGGAGTACCCGGACCTCGACGTGACCACGCGCGGCGCCATGAGCCTGGGCCGGCGCCTGCAGGACCCGCTGGCCGAGCTCGTGAAGATCCCGCCGCAGTCGATCGGCGTGGGCCAGTACCAGCACGACCTCGACCAGGGCGAGCTGGCCCGCGCGCTTGGCAACGTGGTGGAGGACGTGGTCAACCGCGTAGGCGTGAACGTCAACACGGCGAGCGCGAGCCTGCTGGGCTACGTCTCGGGCATCACCCCCACGGTGGCGCGCAACATCGTGGCCTGGCGCGAGGAGCACGGCGCCTTCTCCGACCGCCGGCAGCTCAAGGACGTGCCCAAGCTCGGCCCCAAGGCGTTCGAGCAGTGCGCGGGCTTCCTGCGCATCCCCGGCGCCGCCAATCCGCTCGACGCCACGGCCGTGCACCCCGAGAGCTACGCCGTCGCGCGCGCCCTGCTCGAGCGCGCCGGCGTGGGCGAGAAGGACCTCGCGCGCGGCGGCATCCCCGACATCCGCCAGCGCGTGGGCAACGCGGCCACGCTCGCCGGCGAGCTGGGCTGCGGCATCATGACCCTTCTCGACATCTTGGGCGAGCTCGAGAAGCCCGGCCGCGACCCGCGCGACGACGCGCCGGCGCCGGTCTTCAGCCGCGCGGCGCTCTCGATCGACGACCTGCAGCCCGGCATGGAGCTCACGGGCACCGTGCGCAACGTCGTGGACTTCGGCGCGTTCGTGGACGTGGGCGTGCACCAGGACGGCCTCGTGCACATCTCCAAGCTGGCGCGCCGCTTCGTCAAGCACCCGAGCGACGTGGTGAGCGTCGGCGACACCGTGAAGGTGTGGGTCGAGCAGGTCGACCGCGACCGCAAGCGCATCTCGCTTACCATGGTTCCGGGGAAGTAGCCAAGGTTCCGGCCGAGGCATGGGCGGCCGGCGAGAGGGGGCGCCCGATGCCGACGATAGCTCTTGACAGCCCGGAGGTCCTGCACCTGCGCGAGCGCGACTGGCGGCTCTCGCGCCTCATCGGGCGAATGGGACCCCTCGAGCACGGCGCGCCCGCCTCGGCGTTCCACAGCCTGGCGCATTCGATCATCGAGCAGATGCTCTCTATGAAAGCGGCTGCGACCATCGACCGCCGGGTCTACGACCTCTGCGGCGACGACTTTCGCCCCGAGACCGTGGCGGCGCTCCCCGAGGAGGACCTGCGCGCGTGCGGCATGTCCGGTCGCAAGGCGCGCAGCCTGGTCGGGGTGGCGGCGTACGCGTGCGAGCACGATCTCGAGGCGCTCCGCGGGCTGCCCGACGGCGAGGTGAGCGCGCGGCTCTGCGCCCTGCCGGGCGTGGGGAAGTGGACCGCCGACATGTTCCTGCTGTTCTATCTGGGGCGCCCCGACATCCTGCCCGTGGAGGACGGGGCCTTCCGCCAGGCGTTCGCGTGGCTCTATGGCGCCCCGGTCACCGACGAGGGGGTGCGCACGGTGGTCTGCGACCTCTGGCACCCCTACGCGTCGACGGCGGTTCGCTACCTGTACCGAGCGCTCAACAGCGGATTGGTGCGGGAGCTGGACGCGCGCGACCTGTGATGTGCGGCGCTCGGGGCCGTATTTCCACTCCGGTTCACAAGTTGGGTGGTTTTTGACGGGGCTCCTTGAGTAGGCCGGCGAGGTACGCCCCTCCCTACCTGCGACGATGCAGGGTCGTATCTGGTTGCTGCTCAAGGGGGTTGCCAAAAACCGCCCAACTTGTGAGATGGGCGATGCCGTGGGCCCTCCGAGGCGCCACCCTCTGCCACTTGTGTTCGGATTTCTAGTGGTCGAGGTGCGGCAACAGCGTCGCCATGAGCGAGGCCGCCCCTCGCTCGGCGCCGCCTCGCGTACCATGGGAGGCGACGACGGGCGCGGAGGGGGCAGCCATGGCAAAGGAGCGCGTGACGACGGGCGAGCGGGACGAGCGCGGCGAGAAGGACGTCGCGGGCGGTCGCCCGCGCAGGCGCCGCCGCGTCCTTCTCGTCCTGCTCGTCGCGGTGGTGTGCGCGGGCGTGGGACTCGCCGCGCTGGTGGGCGTGCGGCTCGAGCAGCGCCGGCGCGGGGAGGGGGCGGTCGGCGCCCCCGAGGCGCCCCGTCAGCTCGAGACCGTCGAGCGCGCGGACGGCCCCTTCACCGCGCGGATCGAGTTCACGAGCGTTGCCACGGGCAGTGAGACCGTCTCGACCGAGGTGACGTGGGACGACGAGTGGTTCTTCGAGGACCCCACGGTCTACAACCACGAGCTGGCCACGACCTGCGCGGTGCTCTCGGCGGTGGCCAACTCCGAGTCCGCCTACTACCAGGCGGGGTCCGGCTCTCCGGCCTACATGGAGGACGCCCTCGCGCAGCTGGGCTTCGAGGACGTGTCCACGGCGTCCTACCAGTACCGCAGCGAGATTCTCGATGAGGTCGTGGACCTGCTCGTGGGGGACGACGACGTGGTGGCGTACTCGGTGGCCTCCAAGACCGTCACGAGCGACGACGGGCGCGAGAAGACCCTGCTGCTCGTCTCGGTGCGCGGCAGCTACGGCGCCGAGTGGCTGAGCGACCTCAACATGGGTGACGCGGCCGTCTACGACCTCGACGCGATGGACCACGAGGGCTTCGCGCGCGCCGCATCCGAGCTCGTGGACGAGCTGTCCGCGCGGGTCACCGAGCGGGCGGGGCTCGACGGGACCGATGACATCGCGCTGCTGTTCTGCGGCCACTCGCGCGGCGCCGCGACCGCGAACCTGGCCGCCTCCTACGCCGACGACATGACGCAGGGGCTGCGCCCGCTGGCGCCCCTGGGGAGCATCTACTGCTACACGTTCGCGACGCCGGAGCTCACGACGATGGGCAACGTCTCCGACCCGCTCTACGACAACATCTTCAACGTCCTCAACCCGAGCGACGTGGTGCCCCGCCTGCCGCTGGCCGCGTGGGGCTACGCGCGCTACGGGCACGACCTGTGGCTTCCCGGCTACGGCGACGAGGGCTTCGAGGGGCGTTACGAGCGGGCGTGCGCGCAGTTCGAGAAGAACGTGGGCGTGGCGTGTCCCTACGACCCGCGGGACCGCGAGAGCGTGGACGCCCTGGTCGCGGACCTCGCGCGCGAGATGCCCACCGACGACGACCTCGCCTCGGTGGGCGGGATGGCGTCGCTCGTGCGTGGCCTCATGACCGACGTGGACATCGCGCGCGTGCTGTGCGGCCACTACCCCAGCGTCTACATCGCGTGGATGCAGGCGCTGGGGCCGGACGAGCTGTCCTGAGGCCCGGGCGCCGGCCGCCCGGTGCCGGCCGCGTGCGTCAGGCCGCCGGCTGCGCGACGAGCGGCTCCGTGCCGGTGAGGTCGCAGGAGGCCAGCGGATAGGCGCGGATGGCCGGGTCGTCGTAGGTGGCGTGGTAGTAGGTCTGCGTGCCCGCCGAGAAGCAGCTCGTGTAGAGGGTCTTCTCGTAGGCGCCGTCGCCCATCCGGGCCACGCCGTCGGGCACCGCCGCGGCGCCGAGCGTGCGGAACAGGCGCGTCACGTTGTCCTTCTCGCCGTTTTGCGCGGGGTAGTGGGCGTTCACGAACGCAGCGCGCACGAAGCGCGCCGGGCCGCCGTAGTCGCCGGGCAGGCCGCAGACGCCCACGCCCGAGCCAAAGGGCGCGAGCTCGGCACGGTCCCAGGCGGCCGTCGCGGGCAGGCCGTCATCGAGCGTGAGGTAGTTGCGCAGGTTCTGGCGGTGCCAGCCAAAGTCGGGTTCGTTGGTGAGCACGTCGACGTCGTTCTCCCAGACGGTGAGGCCGCCCTCCAGGCACTCCACGACCACACTGCCGGTCCTGTCGCCGACGATCCAGTGGAGGTTGGCCACGGGCAGCTGCTCGTTTACGGGCTGGGCCACCACGGTGACGTGCGCGAGCGCCGCGCGGACCTCGGCGAGCGTCGAGAAGTTCCGGCAGGCCCAGTAGGGGAACTCGTAGGCGGCCACGTTGGTGCGGTCGGCAGCGGGCGCGTCCGCGTAGCGCGCGCTCTGCGGGAAGTTGAGGCCGGCCACGGCGAGCCCGGCGTCGTTGCCGCAGTCAAAGTAGAGCGGGATGCCGTCCGCGACGATGCCCATCCCGATGACGGCGCGGCCGCGCGCGGGGTCGTCCGGCCGCTCGAAGGCGGGCGGCACCGCGGCCGCCGGGGGCGTCACCACCACCCGCTCGCCGTATCCCTGGGTCCAGTCGAGGTTTCGCCCGAAGTACATGGTGCCGGTCTTGCCGGTGAAGCGGACGGCGGTGCACATGGCGGCGCTCCCTTCTCGCTGTGACCTCGTGCGACCGAGGCGGGTTGCTCCGGTTGTAGCCGATGGCGGCCGGCCGGTGAGGGAGAGCGCGGGACGTTGCGCATGAGCGGGGACACCCAGTGCCGTGAGCGGCGCCCCGTGCGGCGGCAGCCCCCTGCACATGCATCATTCCGCTGCATGTGAGTGGGGCTGGCTGTTGCCGGGTCTATCGGAGGGGGTGCACTTGCGTCAAACCGCTGCATGTGAGTGGACCTGAAGCCGTCGTTGCAACCTGAAACCCCTGCACATGCGTCAATCCGCTGCATGTGCAGGGGAGACTTGTCGCGTCAGGTCCGGTGCGCGGATGCTCATGCGTCAAGCTGACGCATGTGAGTGGGAGGCGGGCCCACGGCGCCGCAGACCGGGGATGCACATGCGTCAAGTTGGCGCATGTGCACGGGGCGCCCTCTGTGAGCCTAGTCGTCGAGAAGCATGACGCCGCCGCGCTTGGGGTCCTCGTCCAGGAGCGCGAGGTGGACCGAGGTGACCACGAAGAGCGCGCAGACGGCCAGGCACGCGAGCCGCCCCACCGCGCCGATGAGCAGCACGCCCGCCAGCGCGCCCAGTGCGAACGACCCGATCAGCGCCGCGTAGCGCATCGAGCGGTGCAGCTCGTGGCGGTCGCCGCCCACCAGGCCCTGGTAGAGGGTCTCGGCAAAGGAGCGCAGGTTGCCGGTGCAGAAGACGCTCGCGTAGGTGGACTTGGTGCCGAACGAGCGGAAGTTCTCGAAGGCCAGCGCCGCGCAGAACGCGATGACGCAGTTGACGGGCAGGTCGGGCACGCCGTCCGGGACCAGCGCGAGCAGGGCGAACACCACGGCCTCGAGCGCGGCGACCCAGCGCTGCGTGCGGTAGCGGTTGCCGCCGTGGATGCCGTGCAGCAGGTGCATCGAGAAGAAGATGCCGACCGCGCACGAGAGAATCGACGCCACGCAACCCAGCGCGCCGAGCCAGTCGCCGCCCGCGGCGCGCATGGTGAGCAGCACGATGTTGCCGGTCTGCCCCGTGGCGAAGACGTGCCCGTGCACGAGGTAGGAGTACGCGTCCATGAACCCGCCCGCGCAGATGACCGTGAGGCCGAGCCGCACGGGCACCTTGGTCCTTCTCGGCTGCTGCGTCTGGCTCGCGTCCCGCTCCATGTGTCTCCCCGTCTCGCTCGGCACGTCACGACCGCGTGACATCCTAGAGCAACTGCGAGGCCACGGAGCCGGCGCTCGTATAATCCGCATGAAGCGAGAAGGGAGGGGCCGCGATGGTCTTCTCGATTGACGCGGCGGTGTTCGAGGCGCTGCCCGAGCTCTGTGTGGGCGTGGTGACGGCCGTGGGCATCGACAAC
This sequence comes from Thermophilibacter sp., assembly GCF_966187215.1. NCBI lineage: Bacteria > Bacillati > Actinomycetota > Coriobacteriia > Coriobacteriales > Atopobiaceae > Thermophilibacter > Thermophilibacter sp. The sequence continues at coordinate 43,979 of NZ_CBIFYV010000041.1, read as the reverse complement.
ACAGCCGGGAGCGTTCCTGCGATCGACCGCCTGCTCGACGAGGCGGTGGCCGACGCCGGGCGGCGCCTCGCGGGCATCCATGCGAGCGACGACCTGCGCGTGCAGCCCTACCGCCAGGCGTTCCACGCGCTCGGCATGAGCCCGAGCCGCTACCCCTCGTCAAACATCGCCCTGCTCAGGCGCATCGCCAAGGGCAAGGGGGTCTGGCGCGTGAACCCGGTGGTCGACCTCGGCAACGCGATCTCGATCAAGTACGCGCTGCCGCTGGGCGCGCACGCGCTGGGGCCGGGCGAGACCCTCGAGCTGCGCCTCTCCCGTCCCGGCGACGTCTTCGTGGAGCTGGGCGAGAAGGACGCGGACCCCACGCTCGCTCCCGGCGAGCTGGTCTACGCGGTGGGCAACCTGGTGCACACGCGCCGCTGGACGTGGCGACAGAGCGAGAACGGCAAGGTGGACGCGGGCACGACGCGCGCGGTCTTTCCCATCGACGGCTTTCTGGGCATCAACGACGACGCAGTGCGCGCGGCCTGCGACGAGCTGGCCGCCCGCCTGCGGGACGACCTGGGCGCGCGCACGAGCGTCGCCCTGGCGAGCGCTGCGGCCCCGCAGGTGTGACGGCGTCGGCGCCCTCTTGTTTCTGGGTAGTATTATGTAATCACAAGGTGATTTCATAGCGTCAGAGGAGGCCAGCATGGCGCTCATACAAACGACCGTGGACGACAAGGTCAAGGAGCGCGCCGACGCCGTCTTTGCTCGCAATGGGCTCACGACGCCCATGGCGTGCCGCATCATGGTGACGCAGGTGGCCAATGAGGGGCGCAGTCCGTTTGACGGCCTGTTCTCGCGCGGGACGGCCGTCGAGCTGGCCGAGGACGTCCGGCGAGACATGGTCTACGCGGAGGCGGTTGAGCTGGGCCTCCTTCCCGATGACACCGAGCCCGATCCGACGGAGGTGCCGGCGGACATCCTGGATGGCCTGGGGCTCGCTCCCGAGGAGGTCGGGCAGTGACCAACTACGAGGTCGTCGCCGGGCGCCATTTCTGGGCGACGCTCCAGCCGCTGCGCCCCAAGTACACTCGCGAGCAGATGGCCGAGATCATCCTCACCATCAAGGCATGCATTCGCGAGCTCCAGCGCTGCGGCCATGTTGAGGAGAACGGCTGGGACGAGCACGTGTTGGCCCGTGCGCCGTTCGCCGACGGCAACCACATCGAGTTCCACATCTTTGATGACGACGTGCTCGTTGTCTACTTCAGGCGTGAGCGCAACCGACGCATCCGCATGGTCGGAGTCTACAGCCATGCCACGATCCCGAGTGAGTGAGGGAAGCGGCATGACGCCCGAGGTCGAGGTGGCGCTGAAGGCGGCCGGGCTGGAGCTGCGGCGCGCGGACGGCGGGGCGCTCGTGCTCGCGGGCGACGGCATGGAGCTGCGGGCGGACCTCTCGAGCATGGTGCCGCGGCTGCGGCCGGACCGGCTGGGCCGCGAGCTGCTCGTGCGGGCGGCGCGCGTGCGGGGCGCGGGCGCGCCCACGGCAGTCGACGCCACGGCGGGACTCGGCGAGGACGCGCTGCTACTGGCCGCTGCGGGCTTCTCGGTGACGCTTTACGAGAGGGACCCGGTGATCGCGGCGCTGCTCGCCGACGCACTGGCGCGCGCGGCCGACGACCCTGCGCTCACGGATGCCGTTGGGCGCATGCGGCTGATCGAGGGCGACTCCATAGCCGGCCTGCACGCGATGGGGGAGCGCGGCGAGCATCCCGACGTGGTGTTTCTCGACCCGATGTTCCCCGAGCGCCGCAAGAGCGCCGCGGTGAGGAAGAAGTTCCAGCTGCTGCACCATCTGGAGCGCCCATGCGACGACGAGCAGGCGCTGCTGGACGCGGCGCTGGCCGCATGCCCGCGCAAGGTGGTCATCAAGCGGCCGCCCAAGGGGCCGCGGCTCGCGGGTGCCAAGCCGTCCTACGAGCTGGCGGGCAAGGCCGTGCGCTACGACGTGATCGTGCCGCCGCGCGCCTGATGCCCGCGCGAGCGCCACGTGCGCAGCAGCGCGCGATAGCGCTCCCCGTAGCGGCTGCCCCGCTGCCAGACGAGGGAGAAGTTGTGCTCGATGCGAAGATCTGGCGGCGTGACGTCCGCGAGCGTCCCGGCCTCCAGCTCGTCGGCCACGGCGACGCGGTAGAGAAAGCTCACGCCCACGCCGGCGCGCACGCAGGCCTTGATCGCGGGGATGCTCGCGAGCTCGACGACGCCCGCGAAGTCGCCCACCGTCAGGTCGCGCGCCGCGAGGTGTCGCTCCAGGATCTCTCGGGTGCCCGAGCCCGGCTCGCGCAGCACGAGCCGATGGCCGAGAAGGTCGGCGAGGCCCGCGGGTCGCGGCGTGCCGGGCGCCGCCACGGCCGCGAACGGCTCGCGCGAGAGGGGCGCGCTCTCGAGCGCGGCGCGGTCGAACGGCCCCTCGACGAGCGCGAAGTCGATCTCCCCGTCCTCGATGAGGGCCATGAGCTCGTGCGTGTTGCCGGCGCGCATGAGCACACGCTCGTCGGGGTGGCGGCTCAGGTGGCCGGCCAGCAGGCGCGGCGCCACGTGGTCAGCGATCGTGCGGGTGCAGCCCAGGCGCAGCGGGGGCCGCGCGCTCTTCTCGCCGTCCAGGGCGTCGAGCTCGGCGCGCAGGCGACGCTCGTCGTTCTCCATGGAGTCGAGCGCGCGGTAGAGCAGCTCGCCCGCCTCGGTGGGTCGGACGCCGCGCGCCGTCTTGGCAAAGAGCGGCTGGCCGTAGTGGTGCTCGAGCTGCCGGATGTGCTGCGAGACGGCCGGCTGCGTCACGTGCAGCTCCTCGGCGGCGCGCGTGAAGCTGCCGGTTCTATACGCCGCCAGGAAGGTGTGCGTGCGATGGTCGAGCATCCGCGCCCCTCTCGCCAAACAAATCATTATGGCTACATAAGCAGATGGTGGTAAGAGATTATAGCGAGCCCCGGTAGGCTGGTCAGCGGACCATATCGGCGAGAAGGGGCGTGCGCATGGGACTCATCAAGAAGCTCGGGGAAACGTGGCGGGGCGTGCTGCTCGCGCTGGTCATCGCGGTGCCGGCGTGGCTGCTCGGCAAGCAGCTCGAGGTCGTGGGCGGACCGGTCTTCGCCATCCTCATCGGCATGGCGCTCGCCGTGGCCCTGCGCGGGCGCGACACCTCGGCGGTGGACGACGGCGTGAAGTTCACCTCCAAGATGGTGCTCCAGGCGGCCGTGGTCCTGCTCGGCTTTGGGCTCAACCTCGCGCAGATCGCGCAGGTGGGCGCCACGTCGCTGCCGATCATCCTCTCGACCATCACCACGTCGCTCGTGGTGGCGTTCGTGCTGTGCCGCGCGCTCAGGGTGCCGGGCAAGATCTCCACGCTCGTGGGCGTGGGCTCGTCGATCTGCGGCGGCTCGGCCATCGCGGCCACCGCGCCGGTCATCAAGGCGGACGACGAGGAGGTCGCCCAGGCCATCAGCGTGATCTTCCTCTTCAACGTGATCGCCGCCCTGGTGTTCCCCACGCTCGGCGGCATGCTCGGCCTCTCCAACGAGGGCTTCGGCCTGTTCGCGGGCACCGCGGTCAACGACACCTCCTCCGTTACCGCCGCGGCCGCCGCCTGGGACGGCATGCACCCGGGTGCCAACACGCTTGACGCCGCCACCATCGTGAAGCTCACGCGCACGCTGGCCATCATCCCGATCACGCTGGCGCTCGCGCTCTGGAACGTGCGTCAGGAGCGGCGCGCGGGCGGCGAGGGCCAGAGCACGTTCAGCCTGCGCCGGGCGTTCCCGACGTTCATCGTCTTCTTCGTGCTGGCGAGCGTGGTGACCACGGTCTTCTCGCTGCCCGCCGCCGTGACCGCGCCGATCAAGGAGCTCTCGAAGTTCCTCATCGTCATGGCGATGGCGGCCATCGGCCTCAACACGGACGTCGTCAAGCTCGTGCGCACGGGCGGCAAGCCGATCCTGATGGGCTTCTGCTGCTGGGTGGCCATCGCGTGCGTGAGCCTGGGGATGCAGCACGTCCTCGGCATCTGGTAGACGCGACAATGGGGACGGAGGGGTTTGTCAACCCTGCGTCCCCATTGTCACACGCTACGCCGCGGGTACGAGGCCGCGGATCTTCTCGACCAGCGGGACGCGGGCGTTGATGAGGTTGCAGATGGGGCCCACGACCAGCGCCGAGACGATCGTGCCGACGCCGAGCCCGTTGAGCCCGCCGAAGAACGCGAACGACAGGCAGCACGCGACGACCACGAGCGTGGTGTCAAAGCAGAGCTTGCAGGTGCCGAAGGGCCGGCCCACCTTGGAGGCCACGGCGCGCACGACGCCCTCACCCGGCACCACGATCACGTTGGGCGCCACCTCCACGGCTAGGCCAAACGCGAGGATGCAGCAGCCGAGCGCGAGCGAGCCCGCCTCGGCGAGAAGCCCCTGGGGCTCAAGCCACCAGAGCAGCCCCATGCTCACGTCGATGAACGCGCTGAACGCGAGGTTGGCCAGAATCTGCAGCAGTTGGACGGGCTGGAAGTCGCGGCGCAGCAGCGCGACCTGGACGATGATGTAGACCGAGTTGAGCACGAAGGTGAACACGCCGAACGACGGCGCGAACTCGAGCGCGAGCACGTAGGGGATGCTCGAGACGGGCGAGGTGCCGAGCGCCGCCTTGGTGATGAACGCGATGCCGAACGAGTTGATGAGAAGCCCCGCGAAGAAGCACAGGTAGCGCGGGATGAGATGCGCCTCGCGCAGCCCCTCTCGTCCGTCGGCGTCCCATCCCAGCTTTGCGACCAGCTCACTCATGCGCGTCCTTCCCCTCCGCCTTCTCGAGGTTGTCCCTCACGCGGGCGAGCAGCCGGGCGAGCTCGTCGCGCTCCTCGGCCGTCATGCCCGCGCACGCCGTCCTGTCGACCTCGGCGCCGCAGTTAGCCACGTACTCCGCGGCCTCCCAGCCCTTGCTGGTGAGCCACACCTCCAGCGCGCGGCGGTCGCCCTGCTTGGGCCGGCGCTCGATGAGCCCGGCCTCCTCCATGCGGGCGAGGATGCCGGTGACCGTGGCCCGCTCCATCGCGCACGCCTGGGCGATGTCGCGCTGGAGGCAACCCTCGTGCGCGGCCACGTGCTCGAGGACCTTCGGCTGGCCCGGCAGCAGGCCGCGGGCGCGAATGCGGGTGCTCATGGCGTGGTTGGAGTGGCTGAACGCAACGAGCAGCAGGTGGTGAATCGTGTCGTTCTCCAACGGGGCCCCTTGGTCGTGTTGTTAGGATGACAACGATTAGTATACAAACAACTGTGAACGGGGTGTGGAGAGGGGCGGAGTTGTGTGGCTGGCGCGGGTTGGCGCGGAGGCTGGCGCGGGGGTCGTGCGGGCGGCGCGGGATGCGTGCGACCGCGCCGGTTACGCGCACTTCTCGTGGTTACGTACACATTTTCGATATTGATAACATGTCTTCTGGCGAGAAGTACCAGGTCAGAGCGTTGCTCTTCTCGTTATCAAATTTGAAGTTGTGTACGTACCCCGCGCGGGTGTACGTAACCGGCGCCGCTCCTAGCGCGTCATGAAGAGGAGGGCGACGTTGCTCAGCAGTGACAGCACCGGCACCACGAAGCACAGGGCCGTGCCCGTGACCGAGCAGAGCATGCCGATGGCGGTGGTGAGGTCCTTGCGGTAGTCGGCCTTCTTGGCCCTGCGCGCGAGCACGATGCCGGCGATGCCCACAAAGCCGCCGATGACCTGCAGCCAGATGAGCGGCGTGAACGCCGTCACGAGCGAGAGCGCGCCGAGCACGATGGACAGGACGTCCATGGGACCTCCCGGGAAGTTGATGTCGAACACTCTCATCTTATGGCAAAACGGGGCGAGAAGGACGTCTGTCCCTCTCGTCCCGTCCTCAGATCCGCCGTCGTTCGCTCGCGCTACATGAGCGCCTTGCCCGCGTTCCAGGCGCCGCCGACCTCCTCGCCCACGACGCGGTACGTCATGTGCGCGGCGTCGTAGACGAGCGGCTGCCACTTGCCGAAGTCTACCTTGCCGTCCTCGCCGAGGATCGCCTCGTCGACCAGGGTGTTCACGATGCGGCCCACGACGCGCGCGCCGTGCTCGTCGCCGTCGATGCTCGTGACCTCGCACTCCATGGTGAGCGGGTACTCCTCGATGACAGGTGCGTCAACGTGCTCGGAGCGCGTGAACGTGAGCCCGCTCTTCTCGGCCTTGTTGACCTTGGCGCCGCTCTCGATACCAAAGTAGTCGGCGCTCACCACGTTGGCCGCGTTGGCCGGTGCCACGGTGAAGGCGCCCTTCTTCACGATGTTGGCGGTGGTCTTGTGGTCGCCGATGTTGAAGCAGATCTCGTGGCGCGTGCACTCGCCGGCCCACGCCGCGTTCATGGCGTTGGGCGTGCCGTCCTCGTCGTAGGTCGCGATGATGAACACCGACTGCGGGAACAGCTCGCCCGCGTCGCCCAGGCTCCTCTTTGCGCACATGGGAGACTCCCTTCCTGTTGACGGCTCGTTACGTGCAGCATACGGCCGCTTGGGCGCGATCGCCAGTACTGACGTTGAGGTAAGTGCCGTCAGGCGGGATGGCGCGCGGTCGGGGAGGCGATGCAGCAACGCGATGGCAGAAAAGGGCCGAAGTGCGCCGTAACGCATCGAGCTGGTCTCAAGGCGGACTCGTCGAGTTATCGCGAACTGGGGTTTCTTACGTTGCAATATGTGCCCGAGGGAGAGAACGCGGTCGGCGAATTGTTGGTTGCGAGGTCTGTCGCTGGCCTTTTGTTTCGGGCATAGAGAGGCGGGTGGCCTCGTTGGTTGGGTTGACAAGTATTTAGGGGGGGGGGGTATCACCATTTCCATGTATGTGCCGAGATTCAGGAGCGGCTCCTGTGGAAAGGTCCCCCATGCGAAACGCGCGCCTTTTTGGATTGATGAGAACCGCCGTGACGTTGCTGCTCGCGCTGGTTGCCTGTGCGGTTGCTCTGCCCGTGACAGCTTGGGCGGCGGAAAACGTCTCCTATCGTGATGAGGGCGGCGAGGAGAAAGTCGTGAGCGCCGAAGCCGTTACCCCAGAAATGGCGATGTGGGGTGTGGATGTCGAGGAACGTTGGTATGTGGTGCAAAACAACGTGACCATCGGCCAGCGCGTCACGGTGAAGGGCGACGTGCACCTTATCCTCGCGGACGGCGCGTCGCTGACGGTCAACGGCGGCATCAACGTGACCGAGGACAACGCGCTTTCGATCTACGGGCAGGAGAACGGCACCGGCAAGCTCGTCGCGAACGCTGACTCCGAGTACAACTCTGCCGGCATCGGCGGCATTTATAACGAGTCATCCGGAACCATCGTCATCGCTGGCGGTACCGTCGACGCGCAGGGCGGCAACGGCGGCGCCGGCATCGGCGGCGGTAGCGGTGCCGACATCGGCGAATACGCCCCGGTCGGCGCCGTCACCATCACCGGCGGTACCGTCACCGCGAAGGGCGGCGACCTTGGTGCCGGCATCGGCGGCGGCCAATTCGGCTCAGACGGCGCCATTACAATCGCCGGCGGCACCGTCGAAGCGATGGGTGGCGCCTGCTGCGCCGGCATCGGCGGCGGGTATGGCGGCTCGGGCGGCGCGGTCGCCATCAAGGGTGGTGCTGTTACTGCGACGGGTGGCCTCGCTGCCGACAGCGCTGGCGAAGGCGGAGCTGGCATCGGTAGCGGGTATGGCGGTTCGCTCGATTCCGTCACCATCAGCGGCGGCACCGTCACCGCGACGGGCGATTATAATGCCGCCGGTATCGGAGCCGGTGCGTCCGGCTCGGTCGGTACTGTCGCCATCGCCGGCGGCACCGTCACCGCGACGGGCGGCAGTGGCGGCTCCGGCATCGGCGCCGGCAGCAACGGCGAAGGTGGCACCTTCTCCACCGGCGTGGATGGGCATGCCGTTATCGTCGCCAACAGTATCTCCGACCAGAGCGGCAGGGAATCCTGGTCCGGCGTCATCTTCGAGAACGGCGTCGGCAAGGTCTACGGCACGAACGTGGCCCCGACCGAGGACTTCACCGTTCCCAAGGACGGCGCGCTCGAGGTCCCCAGCGGCACGACCCTCTCCATTGGCGAGGGCGTCACCGCTACCGTCCCGGAGGGCGCGGTCGTAAATAATTCTGGCTCCATCGAGGGCCGGGGCGCCCTTGAGGGTGACGGCACGATCTACCTTCTCGGCAATGGGAGTGTTGTCGAGGGGGTCACCAATAACGTTAAAACCGTTCGGGCGACTGTGGGCGTCGCGTACGTTGACGAAAATGGCAAGGAGATGCGGACGGCCGACGGAATCTATGTCTCCGTCATCGAAAGCGATTCCACCTCGTGGGGCGCGGATGACGACGGGGAGCATTGGTACGTGGTTCAGGGTGAGGTAAACATCGACAGGCGCGTCATCGTGACGGGCAAGGTGCACCTCATCCTCGCGGACGGCGCATCGCTGAAGGTCAACGGCGGCATCAACGTGGCCGGGAACAACTCGCTCTCGATCTACGGGCAGCAGGGCGGCTCCGGCACGCTCATCGCGAGCGCTGGATCCGGTTCGCGTTCCGCCGGCATCGGTGGTGGGGCTGGTGAATCGGGCGGTTCCGTCACCATCGCTGGTGGTGCCGTCACTGCGACGGGCGGTTACAACGGCTCAGGAATTGGTGGTAGTGAAGGCGGATCTTGCGGCACCGTCGCCATCACCGGTGGCACCGTCACCGCAGAGGGAGGCGAGAGCGCTTCCGGTATCGGCAGCGGGTGTGATGGCTCAGGCGGCATCGTCACCATCGACGGCGGCACCGTTACCGCAACGGGAGGATCTGGTGGCGCCGGCATCGGTGGTGGCGATTCTGGTTCGGTAGGCACCGTCACCATCAACGGTGGCACCGTCACCACGAAGGGCGGCGACCTTGGTGCCGGCATCGGCGGTGGGGCCGGTGGGCCGGGCGGTGACGTTACCATCACTGGCGGAACCGTCACCGCGATGGGAGACAATAACGGCGCCGGTATCGGCGGGGGTGAAGGCGGCTCGGGCGTAGGAACCTTCTCCACCGGCGAGGACGGGCATGCCGTCATCTTCGCAAGCAGCGGGGCTGGTGCGGCGATTTCCGATAGCGATGACAAGTCAGACTGGTCTGGCGTCATCTTCGAGAACGGCGAAGGCAAGGTCTACGGCTCGGACGTGACCCCGACCGAGGACTTCACCCTCCCCGAAGGCAGCAAGCTCGAGGTTCCCAGCGGCGCGACCCTCACCATCGGCGAGGGCGTCACCGCTACCGTCCCGGAGGGCGCGGTGATAAACAACCACGGCTCCATCAAGGGCGACGGCGCTCTTGGGGGCGAAGGCACACAGTACCTCCGCGGAGACGGAAACATTGCGGATACGGTTGTCTGCACACTGAACACTTTTCGGGTGCTCTCGTCCGTTGAGTATGTTGGCATGGACGGCAAGCCGGCGAAGACCGCCGAAGACGTTGAGGTGCTTGCGGTGTCGAGTTCGATGACCGCGTGGGGCGCGGATGACGATGTGGATCACTGGTATGTCGCCAAGGGTAACGTAACCATAAACGGACGCGTCATCGTGTCGGGTAAGGTGCACCTCATCCTTGCGGACGGCGCCAAGCTCACTGTGGACGACGGCATCAGCGTGAATGAGGGCAACTCACTCTCGATCTACGGGCAGGAGAACGGCACCGGCAAGCTCGTCGCAAACGGCAATTTTAGCAATGCTGGCATCGGCGGCAGTAGCTCATTCAACTCGGGTACTATCAAGATTGCCGGCGGCACCGTCACCGCAACTGGTGGTGAGCACGGCGCCGGCATCGGCGGTGGCTTTAACGGCGCGGGTGGCACCGTCACCATCACCGGCGGCACCGTCACCGCAACGGGCGGCAGCAGAGGCGCCGGCATCGGCGGCGGCAACAGCTACGGCCAAGGTAACACCGTTACTATCACCGGCGGCACCGTCACCGCGACGGGAGGCGACGATAGTGCCGGCATCGGCGGTGGATCTGGCGGCGCGGGCGGCGCGGTCGACATCACCGGCGGCACCGTCGTCGCGATGGGCGGCAGCCTTGGTGCTGGTATCGGTGGGGGTAGCCATGGCTCAGGTGGCACCGTCACCATCAGCGGGGGTAGCGTTACTGCAACGGGCGGCAGCAGCGGTGCCGGTATCGGCGGGGGTGAAAACGGCTCGGGTGGCACCGTCACCATCACCGACGGCGCCGTCACCGCGACGGGAGGCGACAATAGTGCCGGCATCGGCGGCGGCAACTTCGGCTCGGGCAGCACTGTCACTATCAGCGGCGGTACCGTCACCACGACAGGGGGTTACAGCGGCGCGGGCATCGGCGGTGGTGACTCCGGCTTAGGCGGCGCCGTCACCATCAGCGGTGGCACCGTCGACGCGACGGGGGGCACCTATGGCGCCGGCATCGGCGGCGGCTATAACGGCACGGGCGGTTCCGTCTCCATCACCGGCGGCATTGTCACCGCGAAGGGCGGCGATCTCGGCGCCGGCATCGGCGCCGGCTCTTCCTCCTCGGATGGAGGCACCTTCTCCGCCGGCGAGGGTGGGCATGCCGTCATCTTCGCAAGCAGCGTGCGTGGCGAGGCAATCTCTGACCAGAGCGGCAAGACAAGCTGGTCCGGCGTAATCTTCGAGGGCAACAGCGGCGAGGTTTACGGCTCGAACGTAACCCCGACCGAGGACTTCACCATCCCGGCCGATCACGCCCTCACGGTTCCCGAAGCTTCGGGGCTTACCATCACCAAGGGCGTCACCTTGACCAACGAGGGCAGTGTGGAGCTCGCCAAGGGATGCGCCTTCACCAATAACGGCACGCTCGTGAACGACGGCACGTTTACCGTCAATGTCGGGGCGAAAGCAAGTGGTGCGGGAACCATTGATGACAACAAGGCCATCACGAAAGCGAAGCCGAAAGCTACGGCGTCCGTCAGCGACACAACGGACACGAGTTTCACCGTTTCGGCGAATTCCGAGTATGAGACCAGCGATCCCTTGTATGCGGTGGTTGAAGGCGATACCAAGCCCTCGGATGATGATTGGCAGGAATCGGGGGAGTTCACCTGCCTTGAGCCCAGCACGCAGTACACCGCCTACGTGCGCTATACGGGTACAGACTACTATGAGGCGGCGGTCGGCAAGGAGACCGTGTGGACGGCCAAGGCGGCGCCCGCAAAGAACGTGGGCTTCACGGTCGATTACAAGGCCGAGACGGTGAAGGCCGAAGAAGGATATGAGATCAAGGACGGCGACGACTGGACGACCGATGCCGTGGAGATCGAGCCGGGTGGCACGATCTCCGTGCGCGCGGCGGCAACCACGGGCGGCGCTCCCGCGAGTGCGGGGACAGAGAACGTCCTGGCTGAGAGTCCGACGCTGACCATCTCGGACGCCTCTGCCTCGCGCAACGGGGACACGGTCAGGGTGAACGTTAAGACCAATGAGCCGGATGGGGCTGCGCTCGAATATAAATTCAGCGGGATGGACTGGCAGAAAGACAATACCGCGACGTTTGCCGACGGGAGCGTGGACTTGGTGGTTACGGTGCGCATTGCCGCGACGGACTCGTCCTTCGCCTCGAAGACGAAGGGTCTGCATTTCGGTAGCATCGAATTCTCGACCAGCTCGCCCACCTATAAGGGGACTGTGCTCTCTGTGGCCGATCTTGTGACATCGGCTTCCCACGGTCCTTACGAAGTGAATCCGCTTCAGGACCTGAGCTTCTCATACGTCCCGTGCAATGCGGGCGGTTCCCCGACGGGCGAGAGCGTCAGTGGCACTCCCACCGATGCAGGCACCTATCTGGTGACGGCGGCCTTCGCTAAGAGGGAGGTCGATAATAGCGTCTATTGGCCCTATGCCGAGACCGCCCAGGTTACGATTGAGCCCAAAGAGCTCACCATCGGCGTTGAGGATGCCCAGGTAGCATATGGATTGCCCGCGCCGACCATCCAGGACGTGACGCTCACCGGTATGAAGTGGGTAGGCGACGATAAGGAAGGCGAGAAAGCCAAGGAGCTCGAAGCGGCCCTGCGCGACGGGCTCTCGCTGAGCTGGGTCTCTGATGAGGGGCAGTACAGCACGTCGGCCGCGGCGGGGAGCATCTTTGCCGCCCGGTTGGAGCCGAAGGGCTCTGACGATGCGCTCGCCAACTATAGCGTGACGCCCGATACCAAGAATCTTGGCACGCTCACGGTCGCGCAGTCGGGCTCCTCGTCCATGACGCTTGCCGTGAAGGACGAAGCGGGTAAAGATCAGACGAGCTTCACCTACGGTGAAAAGGTCCGCGTGGAGGCGACGGTCGCTCCCGCTGCGAGCAATGCCCTCGCGCGCGCGGCGGCACAGCCGGATGCGGCGGATGCACGGCTGTCCTGCGGCGACACGGTGCTTGCCGAGCGCGCTGACAGCGTTGTGCGCAACCAGGATGGCTCGTACACCTTCACCTTCACCTATGACACGGCCGGCAAGCAGGTCCCGGCCGGGCAGCAGGAACTGACCGTCTTCTTTGCAGGTGACGGCAACCTGCCTCAGGCCAGCGCCTCCGCGTCCATCGCGCTTTCGCCTAAGCAGCTCACCGCCTCGGTGGCCGCGGGCGAGCAGAAGGCGTACGACGGGACGGCTGCGTTTAGCGACGTAGCGCTCGAGCTCGATGGCGCGCTCACCAGCGATGATGTCTCCTTCACTGCCAGCGGTACCGCCGCGCGGGTTGACGCGGGCGAGGGTCTTGCGTTCACGGCGACCTCCGTCGCGGCATCGGGCAAGGATGCCTCGTTCTATACGCTCGACCCGGGAGATGTGAAGGGGACGGTGGACATCGCGCGCGCTGGGCTCGAAGATTCGTGGTTCACCGTTGCGGGCGATGGTCTCACCTATACGGGCGACGCCCTGACGCCGGCGGTTTCCGTTGCGGACGACGCACCGGGCTACCTGCTCGATACGGCCGGCGGCGCATGGACTGTCTCCTATGAGAACAACACCAACACCGGAGTGGCGGAGGCCGTGGTGAGCGGCAAGGGCAACTTCACCGGCACGGTGCGCCTGCCGTTTACCATCGGTCGTGCGGACGTGCAGGTCACGGTGACGGCGCCCTCGATGCAATACACCGGGGATCCGTTCGATGAGGCGAAGGTCACGGTCAGCGCCCACGATGCGCACGGCAACGCGAGCGACGGTGCCGTGACGCTCAGCTGGTACGCGGCGGACGGCGATGGCTGGACGCAGCTTGACGCCGCACCCACCGAGGTGGGTTCCTACCGCGTGGTGGCGTCCGTCGCCCAGGGCACGAACCACAATGCCGGCACGGGCAGCGCCGAGTTCCAGATTGTCAAGCAGGGCGGCGTGCTCATCAAGCTCGGCACGATCGACAACAAGACCTACGACGGCTCTCCGCTCGCGAACCCCCAGGTGCTCGACCTGGGCGGCTATGACGGCGGCTCCGACGCGGTGACGTTCACCTGGTACGACGCCGACGGCAACGAGCTCGCGGGCGCGCCGAGTGACGCGGGTACCTACACCGTGCGCGCGTCCGCGCCGGCGACCTCCACGCAGGAGGCGCCTGCCTTCGATCTGGGAGAGCAGATGGTGACCATCTACCAGGTGACGCAGTCGCTCGCGGCGGATCAGGTGTCCACAACGCCCGAGACGGCGGCGGGCGCGTCCGACGGCACCATCAGCGTGTCCGGCCTGGCCGAGGGCGCCGTCTGGGAGTGGCGCGCCGCGGGCGGGGACGAGTGGACGGCTGCCGAGGGCGCTGCGGTGGACGGCCTCGCACCCGGCACCTATGAGGTGCGGCTCGCCGGCTCCGTGAACTATGCGGCTTCCGCATCGGTGTCCGCGACGGTCCAGGGCTTCGCCGACACGCACGGCGGCATCACCTTCCCCGCGGGCTCGATGGACACCGGGGACGGCACCGTTGCGCTTCCAGAGGGCGGCGGCACCGTGACGCTCCCCGGCGGTAGCAGCGTGACGCTTCCGGGCGGCACGGTGGTCGACCCGGGCACTGGCACGGCGACCCTGCCCGAGCAGGGCGGCACCGTGACGCTCCCAGGAGGCTCCACGGTGACGGTTCCCGGCGGTTCCGTGGTCGACCTGCCCTCCGGCACCGCAACCGCGCCCGACGGCACAACGGTTGCTCCGAGTGGCGACGGCGAGCTGGGCGTGACCTTCCCGAACGGCGAGACCGTGACGGTCCCCAGCGGATCGGCAGTGGACGGCAAGGGCGTCGTGACCACGTCTGACGGCTCGGTGGTAAGGCCAAACGGATTGGGCGGCATCGCCGTGACCCTGCCCGACGGCACCGAGCTCACCGCGCCGAGCGGCTCAACGGTGTCCGCCGACGGCACGGTGCTCGATCCAAGCGGCAATCGCGTTGAGCCCGAGACTCCGGAGAAAGTCGACGACGACCCTGAGGACGACGGCCCTGAGAGCAATGACGCGCCCAAGGACGACAGCGCTCCCGGCCTGGCTGGGACGGGCGATGCCACGGCGCCCGTTGCCGGCGTTGTGGTGGCTGGCCTCACGGCCCTTCTCGCTGGGCTTGCGCTGAGGCCGCGCAGGCGGTAACGGACACCCAATGGCAATGACGGGGGCGGAGACGCGTGTTGGGTCTCCGCCCCCGTCTGCTATCGCACCCGCGAGCCGTGGCGGTAGGCGTCTTGAGACGCCATCTCGGGAAGCTCGTCACAAGTTGGGCGGTTTTCTCAGGGCCCGTTGAGTAGCAGGCCAATTACGCGTCGAAAAACACCAGGTAGAAATAGGTAGCCCGATTGGCCGTACTTGAGCGGGCCAAGAAAAACCGCCCAACAAATGAATGTAGCGTAGGGCGCCGCGCGTCGGAGCTAGGGCCGGTGCTCGTCGCCCCACGCGCACATGAGGTCGAGCACGGGCGCGAGCGAGCGACCGCGCTCGGTGAGGCTGTACTCCACCTTGGGCGGGACCTGCGGATACTCCTCGCGGTGCACGAGTCCGTCGGCCTCCAGCTGCTTGAGCGTTGACGAGAGCGTCTTGTACGAGATGCCACCGATGTAGCGCTGCATCTCGTTGAAGCGGACCACGCCGAACTCCATGAGCGTGTAGAGGACCGTCATCTTGTACTTGCCGTTGATGAGCGAGAGCGTGTACGAGAAGCCCGTCTCGCCCAGGTGGGCGTTGGATATGTCGCAGCCGGCCATGTCTATCCCCGCACTTTCCCTAAGGGAAGCACCGCACCTTGATGCGTGTATTAATCACAACGGGAGCATTTTCCTACGATTGCGGTTGAGTGACAATGCGTCTGACCAGCAGCTTACGCAGGCGGACCGCGGACTCTGCCTGCGGAGAAGTTATTTGTAGTTAACAAATCCAGCCCAAATAGTTTACTCTATCTAACCGCTCTGCTCGGACGGTTGGAGAGGTGTCTTGCATGATGATCAACAAGCGGCTTGTTGGCTCCGTGCCTGAAAGCAAAAGGCACGTTGCGGCGAGCGTCGCTCTGCAGTGGGTGGGGCTTCTCGCCAACGTGGTGATGATCCTGGCTGTTTGCCGGCTGCTCGACGCGCTCCTTGCGAACGCCGCCACCCCCTCCGACCTCGTGCTCACGGCCTGCGTGGCGGCAATCTCCGTTGGCGTCCGCGCCGCGTGCACCGTCGGGTCCACGCGCGCGAGCTACCTGGCCAGCAGCGCCGTCAAGCGCGCGCTGCGCCACCGCATCTACGAGAAGCTGCTGCACCTGGGGCCCAGCTACCGCGAGCGCGCGATGACCTCCGAGGTCGTGCAGGTGGCCGTAGAGGGCGTCGACCAGCTGGAGACCTACTTCGGCGCCTACCTCCCGCAGCTCTTCTACGCGATGCTCGCACCGCTCACGCTGTTCTGCGTGCTGGCCACAATCGACCTGCCGGCCGCGACGGTGCTGCTCGTGTGCGTGCCGCTCATCCCGGTCGCCATCGCGGCGGTCCAGACCTGGGCCAAGAGGCTGCTCTCCAGGTACTGGGGTCAGTACACCGAGCTCGGCGACACCTTCCTCGAGAACCTGCAGGGCCTTACCACCCTCAAGATCTACCAGGCCGACGAGTTCAAGCAGCGGGAGATGAACGAGGAGTCCGAGAGGTTCCGGCGCATCACGATGCGCGTGCTCACGATGCAGCTCAACTCGATCACGATCATGGACCTCGTGGCGTACGGCGGGGCGGCCGCAGGCATGGGGGTCGCGCTCGCGCAGGTCGCCGCCGGCGCGCTGGGACCGGGCGGTTGCCTGGCCGTGATCCTGCTCGCGGCGGACTACTTCATCCCCATGCGCCAGCTGGGCTCGTTCTTCCACGTGGCGATGAACGGCATGGCGGCGAGCGACAAGATCTTCCGGCTGCTCGACGCCGACGAGCCGCCCGCAGGCGGCGAGAAGTTCCCGGCGCGTGCGGACGTCACGGTGCGCGACCTGAGCTTCTCGTATGACGGCGAGCGCGAGGTGCTGCGCGGGGTGAGCCTGGACGTCCCGGCGGGCGGCTTCGTGGCCGTGGTCGGCGAGTCGGGCTGCGGCAAGTCGACGCTGGCCTCGATCCTCATGGGCCGTGCGCGGGGCTACGCGGGCGAGGTGCTCGTGGGCGACGCCGAGCTCGCGGACCTCGACGCCGCCGACCTGCTCGCCCACATGACCTACGTGGGGCACGAGAGCTACCTCTTCAAGGGCACCGTGCGCGAGAACCTGCTGATGGGCGCACCGGATGCCGACGACGCCGCGCTCTGGGCCGCGCTCGAGCGCGTGCGCCTGGCCGACTTCCTGCGTGGCGAGAGGGGACTGGACACGCCGCTTGCCGAGCGCGCCTCCAACCTCTCGGGCGGGCAGCGGCAGCGCCTGGCGCTCGCGCGCGCCCTGCTGCATGACACGCCGGTCTACCTCTTCGACGAGGCCACGTCCAACGTGGACATGGAGAGCGAGGACGCCATCATGGCGGCGATCCGCGCGCTCGCCGCGGAGGCCGGGCGCACGGTGCTGCTGATCTCGCATCGCCTGGCCAACGTGGCGGACGCCGACGAGATCTTCGTGATGAAGCGCGGGCGCGTGGCGGAGCACGGGCGGCACGAGCGGCTTCTCGCCGTCGGCGGGGCCTACGCACGGCTCTGGCGCACGCAGCGAGAGCTCGAGACGCTGGGGGAGGAGGTCGCGTGATGGCGACGGCGGACGGGGTGCGGGCGAGAAGGACCGGCCCGCAGGTGATGCTGCGCCTCGTGGGGCTGGTGCGACCGCTTGCGGGCTTCATGGCGCTCGCGATTGTGATGGGGCTCGTCGGGCACGTGTGCGCGTCGACCATCACGGTGCTGGCGGGCATGGGGCTGCTCGGGCTTCTCGGCGACGCGGCGGGACTCCCGCTCGCGACGGCGGTCGTGGCGATGGCGGCGTGCGCGGCGGCGCGCGGCCTGCTGCGCTACGGCGAGCAGGCGTGCAACCACTTCATCGCGTTCAAGCTGCTCGCGCTTATCCGGGACCGGGTGTTTCGCGCGCTGCGTCGCCTGGCGCCGGCGCGCCTGGAGGGACGCGACCGCGGCGACCTGATCTCGCTCATCACCTCGGACATCGAGCTGCTGGAGGTGTTCTACGCCCACACGATCTCGCCGACGGCGATCGCGGTGCTGTTCTGCGCGGTGACCTGCGCGTTCGTGGCGACGTTCCATCCGGCGCTGGCCGTGCTGGCGCTGGCGGCGCACGCGGTGGTGGGCGCGATCTGCCCGCTTGTGGCCTCGCGGCTCGCGGGCGACGCGGGTGCCCGGCAGCGCGCGGGCGCGGGTGAGCTCAGCTCGTTCGTGCTCGACAGCCTGCGCGGCCTCGACGAGATCCTGCAGTACGGACGCGGCGGGGCGCGCCTGGCGCAGATGGACGCGCGCTCGGGGGCGCTCGCGGGCGACGAGGCGCGTCTCAAGCGGGCGGCCGGCCGCGCGACGGCGCTCACCAACGCCGTCATCGTGGCGTTCGACCTGGCGATGCTGCTAGTGGCCGCCACGTTCTACCAGGCGGGGGAACTGGGGTTCTCCGGCGTCCTCCTCCCCACGCTGGCGCTCATGAGCTCCTTCGGGCCGAGCGTGGCGCTGGCCAACCTGGGCTCCACGCTGCAGGGCACGATCGCGGCGGGCAACCGCGTGCTCGACGTCCTTGACGACGAGCCCGTCACGCCGGACGTCGCGGGTCGGGCGCCCGTCGAGGCGTTCTCGGGTGCTGTGGCCGAGGGCGTGGGCTTTGCCTACGACGACGAGCGCGTGCTCGACGGTGTCTCGCTCGAGGCGCCGGTCGGGCGGGTCGTGGGCGTCACCGGTCGCAGCGGCTCGGGCAAGTCCACGCTGCTTCGGCTCTTCATGAGATTCTGGGAGGCGGACGAGGGCGCGGTGCGCATCTCCGGCCGGTCGGTGAACGACGTCAACACCGCTGACCTGCGCTCCGTTGAGGCCCTTGTCACGCAGGAGACGCACCTCTTCCACGACAGCATCCGCAACAATCTGCGCATCGCGCGGCTCGACGCCACCGACGACGAGATCGAGGAGGCGTGCCGCAGGGCGTCGGTGCACGACTTCATTGCGAGCCTGCCCGCTGGCTACGACACGCCCGTCGGCGAGCTGGGCGACACGCTCTCGGGCGGCGAGCGGCAGCGCCTGGGCTTGGCGCGCGCGTTCCTGCACGACGCGCCGTTTCTCCTGCTCGACGAGCCCACGAGCAACCTCGACGCGCTCAACGAGGCCGTCATCCTGCGCTCCATCCGTGACGAGCGCGCCGGCCGCACGGTGCTGCTCGTCTCGCACCGGCCGTCCACGATGCGCATAGCCGACGAGGTGGTCTGCGTTGAGAGCGGGCGGGTGAGCTGATGGCGCGCGTCGATTCCGCCCGCGTGGCGTCCAAGCGGGAGCGCGAGAAGCGCATGGTGTCCGAGATGATCGCGCTGTACTGCCGCAAGCGCCACGGCGCCCGGCGCGGTGAGCTCTGCCCGGAGTGCGCCGAGCTCGCGGAGTACGCACGGCGGCGCAGCGACCGCTGCCCGTTCATGGAGACCAAGACGTTCTGCTCAAACTGTCGCGTGCACTGCTACAAGCCCGAGATGCGCGAGAAGATCCGCGAGGTCATGCGCTTCTCGGGTTCGCGGATGATTTTCCACCATCCCGTGGCGGCGATTCGGCACGTGACGGAGACCAAGGCCGAGGAGCGACGACTCAAGAGGGAGCGTGACGCATGAGGGTGAAGAAGGCACTGTTCATGGCGCTGGGGTGCGTGGGTCTGGTGCTGGGGGCCATCGGGGCGGTGCTGCCGCTGCTGCCGGCCTTCCCGTTTTTGCTGCTGGCGGCGTTCTGCTTTGCCAAGAGCTCGGAGCGGCTGCACGCGTGGTTCACGGGGACCAGGCTCTACCGCGACAACCTGGAGAGCTTCGTCGCCGGCCAGGGGATGACGAGAAGGACCAAGGTTCGCGTCATGGTCACGGTGACGCTGCTGATGTCGGTCGGCTTCGCGATGATGCACGCGGTGCGCGTGGGCCAGGTCGTGCTGGCGTGCGTGTGGGTGTTCCACATCCTGTACTTCTGCTTTGGCGTGAAGACCAAGCCGGAGGCCGCCGAGGCGTAGGGGCACGTTTCCGTCCCCCTCGGGACTCACCGTGCTATGATGTAGACGCGTCTACAGACAGGAGGGCGACATGGCAACGGCGGTGGTGTCCGGCAGGGTTGACGAGCAGGTGCGCGTGCGCGCCGACGCGTACATCCGCGCGGCCGGCTCCACGCCGGGTGACGTGATTCGCGCGGTGTGGGAGAACATCGCGCGCACGGGCGAGGTACCCGAGGTGGGGGAGGAGCAAGAGGAGCCCGATGCCCTTGAGCGGCTTCGGGCGCTCAGACCCGCCTTTGGCGCGTCTGACTGGCTCGTCAACCTCACTGAAGAGCAGATGAGGGACATGATTGCGAGCCGTTATGCGTGACTACAACAGCCGGAGGCTTCTCTTTGACACCAATGTCCTGCTCGACCTTATGGTCGAGGGGCGCCCGCAATCGCGTGAGGCCTGGGCGGTGATCGAGCGCTGCAACGGTGGGGGAGACCTGGGGCTTGCGTGTCCCATGTCACTCAAGGACGCGTACTACGTGCTGAGCAAGGGCGGGCACGAGCGCGAGGCGCGCGAGGCCGTGGAGGCCCTCACCGAGCTTCTCGTCATCGCGCCGCTCGGGGCCGAGGAGTGCGAGCTGTCGCTGCACGGCACCGAGCCCGACTTTGAGGACGGGCTCGTGCGCGCCTGTGCCGAGCTCAACGATGTCGACTTCATCCTCACGCGCGACGCCCGCGCCTTCAGAAGGTCGACGGTGCGCGCCGTGACCTGCGCGGAGTACCTGGAGCTCGCGGGCTAGGTATCACGCGACGTGGCTGGCGCGTCCCCGCGCCCGGACTCTTACACCACGAAACCCGACGCGATCCGAGGTTGGCCCACAGTTCACGCATTTGTGGGCCACCAGCACACAGATGCCCCTCTCGCTGGCCAGGGCGTCAGCAGGCCGCCCTCTTCCGGGTCAGGCGAGAAGCTCGGCGAGGATGTTCGCGAACTCGCGGTGCATCCAGCTGCCGCGCGCGCTCGGCCAGAAGGCGTAGTAGTCGCGCGTGAGCTGGCCCGCGGGCCCCACGAGCGGGACGTGGCGGATCACGCCGCCCGCTGCCGGCGCCTTCCGGTGCGACTCGATGGGCAGGAAGCCGCGATTGCCGGCCACCATCATGTGCGCCTCGTCGAGCGTCTCGGCAAAGAGGAACGGGCAGGAGAAGTTGAGCGTGTCGCGGTAGAAGTCGCGCTCGGCGGCACGGGCGTCGCCGTGGGCCACGAGGATGCACGGCACGTCCGCAAGTTCGGAGACGCTCAGCTCGTCGCGCGTTCCCAGCGGATTTGCCTCGGAGACCTCCACGAAGGTGCGGCAGGTCATGAGGGGCACGTTCTGGAACTCGTCGGACAGCTCGCGGCGCCGGTCGCTGAAGGCCAGGTCGACGGCACCGGAGAGCAGCATCTCGTAGAGGTCCTCGTGACTGCCGGGTCGCGCGGTGACCGCGACCTCCGGGTGGCGCAGCGTGAACGCGGCCACGGCTCCCTGCACCTCCCAGCTCCCATAGCGGCTGAGATAGCCCACGGTGAGCTCGCGGCGCCCTTCTCCATTCGCGTGCTCCACCTCGAAGCGCATGCGGCTCACGCGGTTGAGCACGTCGCGCGCCGCGGAGAGCACGGCCTCACCCGCCGGCGTCACCGAGAAGCGCCGGCCCTCGCGATGCAAAAGCTCGCAGCCCAGTTCCTCCTCCAAGGCCTTGACCTGCTGCGACACGGCGGACTGCGAGATGTAGCAGCGCTCGGCGGCGCGCGTGAAGCTGCCGGTATCGACCACGGCGGCAAAGTATTCGAGCTGTCGGAGCAGCATGGGATCGTCCTCCTCGTCCACTGCGACAACTTTCACAGCCGGCGGCTCCCCTTGTCAAGGCAAACGGAACCTTCTCACGCCTGATCCGTTTGGGAATGAGAAGCCGGGGGCTTCGCGCCAGCTGCGAGGCCGAATGGGCTCGTGTGACGACGGCTGACGACGGCATGCGTTTCCCAACGATGCAGATAGTTCGAATATTTCACGGGCATGCTGACCGGAAGGAGCGGTTTTGCATCCGGGCGTCCTCGCCCGAGCCAAATCTGTGAGAAACACACCCCTTGTGGGTGGCAGGTTTGATATTCGGAGGATGACTGGCCGCTTGCATGAACTGGCGAGAAGAGCGCGACTGACGTTTCCGCAGGTCGCGACAGTCCTCCTCGCCAAAGATAACGTGCAGATAAGTTTCTATATCAAATCTATGACCCAATCGCACGCGTTTTGGGCAACTGCGTGCATTTGACCGGTACGATCAGCTCCCTTCTATCCTTATGATTAGAATTTCTAATAATAAATTGAGAAATATCGATAATTCGATTAGCAGAACGAATCATACACTAAAGCTGTCAACAATAACGAAGGGAGCGCATATGGCAACCAGGAACGTCATGATCGTCACGGGCGCGGGCCAGATCTCCATGGCCATCGCGCGGCGCATGGGCGCCGGCATGAAGATCGTCATGGGCGACAAGAGCCCGGCCAATGCCGAGGCCATCGCCACCACGATGAACAACGCAGGCTTCGACGTCACGCCGGTTGAGATGGACCTTGCGGACCGCGCGTCCATCAAGGCGCTCATCGCCCGCGCGCAGGAGCTCGGACCCGTCACGATGCTCGTGAACGGAGCGGGCGTGAGCCCCAGCCAGGCTCCGATCGAGGCCATCCTGCACGTGGACCTCTACGGTACGGCGGTCCTGCTCGAGGAGGTCGGCCGCATCATCGAGCCCGGCGGCGTGGGCGTCACGATCTCCAGCCAGTCCGGTCACCGCATGCCTGCCCTCACGCCCGAGGAGGACGAGCAGCTCGCCTGCACGCCCACTGAGGAGCTTCTCGCCCTGCCGCTGCTCCAGCCCGAGAACGTCCGCGACACGCTCCACGCCTATCAGTTGGCCAAGCGCTGCAACGAGAAGCGCGTGATGATGGAGTCCGTGCGCTGGGGCGAGAAGGGCGCGCGCATCAACTCGATCAGCCCCGGCATCATCGTGACGCCGCTTGCCATCGACGAGTTCAACGGACCGCGCGGCGACTTCTACAAGAACATGTTCGCCAAGTGCCCGGCGGGACGGCCCGGCACCGCCGATGAGGTGGCCAACGTGGCCGAGCTCCTCATGAGCGACAAGGGCGCGTTCATCACGGGCGCGGACTTCCTCGTGGACGGTGGCGCTACGGCGAGCTACTTCTACGGCCCGCTCAGGCCCAAGGCGTAAGCGTCCCGGTCCTTGGCCGACGGGGCACAAAAAAGGTGTGTGCTACCCTTTTTGTCGGGCGACGTGCGACTCGGCGCCCCGGCGGCCTTGGGCGAGAGGAACATGCGATGTTTTGCACCAAATGCGGAGCCGTGATTCCCGACGGGGTGAAGTTCTGCACGAGCTGCGGCGCTCCCGTGGCCGGCCAGGAAGACGCCTTCGAACAGAAAGAGGCGTGCAGCCTGCCCGAGGACTACGCCACGCAGCGCTCTGACCAGCAGCCTCCGCAGCCTCGTCGCTCCCGCAGCCTGCTCGTCGTGGCTATCGTGCTCTGCGTCGTGGCGCTCGCGGCGGTTGCGCTCGTCATCTGGGGGGTTGCGGGGCCGGGTCTGTCGCTGCCCGGGTCTTCTGGCGACTCCGCCGAGGTGGTGACGGAGGACCCGGATGACTCCGGCAGCGCGGGTGACGAGCCTGCGTCCCCCGACGCGCCGGCCGAACCCGACGCGCCGGCCGAGCCCACCACGACGGCCGAGCCCGGGGACGAGGACGTGGAACCCGAGGGCGATGCCCCGTCCGAGACGGCCGACCTGGGCATGGCCGCCATCGTGGACGTCACGGCGAGCTCCGTGCTCCCCGGCGACAGCATCACGAGCTACTACGGCCCGAACAACCTGATCGACGGGAGCCTCTCGACGGGCTGGTCCGAGGGTGTGGACGGAACGGGCGAGGGGCAGTGGTTCCAGATTGACTTCAGCTCGCCGCAGGACGTGCACGGCGTGTCCATCTGCCCCGGATACGCCAAGTCGCAGGAGCTGTTTGAGAAGAACGCCTGTCCGACAAAGGTCCGCGTGCACTTCTCCGATGGCGCGCACATGGACGTCACGCTGAACGACTCGCTCACGCCCGGCCGCGAGATGCAGGCGTTCAGCTGCGAGGAGACGCACCGCACCGACTACCTGCGCGTCGAGATCCTTGAGGCGCGCCCGGGCTCCGCATGCAACGACACGGTCATCTCGGAGTTCAGCTTCTACTAGGCGTCCCTCCACCGGGCGGTCGCGCGCTCTCACCGCCCGTCACGAACGCGTTCCGCGGAGCGTCGGGCGGACCGGATGCAGGGGCGAGGGGCAACCATCCATTAGAAGCGCTTATTCATATATAGAGATAAATGAATATGAGATTAGCCGCAGCGATACTAGACTGATATGCGAAAAGAACCAGAGGGGCGTTTCGTTGGTGCGGACCGTGGCGGAGACGGAGGAGGACATGGCTGACAGGCGTGTTCTGGGCACGAGCGGCATCGAGGTCTCGGCCGTGGGCATGGGCTGCATGGGGCTCACGCACGCGAGCGGGGACGCGCTCACCACGGCGGACGCCGCGCGTGTGATTCGCGAGGCCTTCGAGATGGGCTACACCTTCTTCGACACGGCCGAGTGCTACGTGGGCCGAGACGCCGCCGGCGTCGAGCGCTTCAACGAGGACGCGGTGGGCGAGGCCCTGGCGCCGATGCGCGACCAGGTGGTCATCGCCACCAAGTTCGGCGTGCGGCACAACGCGGACAAGACGCTCGCGACGGACTCTCGCCCCGAGACCATCCGCGCGTCGCTCGAGGGGAGCCTGCGCCGCCTGCGCACCGACCACGTTGACCTCTACTACCAGCACCGCATTGACCCCAACGTGGAGCCCGAGGAGGTCGCGGCCGTAATGGCGGACCTCATCGCCGAGGGCAAGGTCCGCGCGTGGGGCATCTCCGAGGCGACGGAGGACTACCTGCGCCGCGCGCACGCTGTGTGTCCGGTGGCCGCGGTGCAGAACCGCTACTCGATGCTCGCCCGCTGGCATGAGTCGCTGTTCGGCGTGCTCGAGGAGCTGGGCGTGTCCCTCGTGGCCTTCTCGCCGATGGCAAACGGCTTTCTGACCGGTGCGTACTCGCCCCGGACGCAGTTTGGCGGCGAGCAGGACTATCGCGACGGCATGCCGCAGTACACCGTGGAGGGCTACGAGAGGGACCGTGGGGCGCTCGTCCTTCTCGCCGGGCTTGCTGACGAGAAGGGCGCGACGATGGCGCAGGTCTCGCTCGCGTGGATGCTCTGCAAGAAGCCGTGGATCGTGCCCATCCCGGGCAGTCGAAAGCCGGAGCGCCTGCGCGAGAACCTCGCCGCAGCGGACGTGGAGCTCACGGTTGATGAGGTCGCGCGCATCGACGCCGCCCTCGACGGCATGGACCTCGCCGTCTTCGGCGGGCACGCGGCCCGGGGCTAACGGCGTCGAGCCATGCGCCGTCCGGGAGCGGGTGACGCATGGGGCATACTGGGCGACAAAACGTTACGTATCGACCACGAACGGAGAAGACGATGGAGTACCGCGAGCTGCCGCACGGCGGCGAGAAGATCGGCGTCATCGGTCTGGGCGGCGCGCAGCTCGGTGCCACGCCGCATGACGAGGCGGTAGCCACCTACGTCGAGGCCGTGCGCGCCGGCGTGAACCTCATGGACCTCGCCGCCGGGCACGCGCCGCTCTTCTCGGCGCTCGCCGACGCTCTGCGCGAGCTGGGGCCGCACGCGCGCGAGGGGCTCCTGTTCCAGGTTCACTACGGCGCGGACTATAGGACGCCCACGAGCGACTACGGCTGGACGGCGCGCCTCGAGGACATGCGGCGCTCGGTGGCGTGGGAGCTCGATACGCTCGGCACCGACTACATCGACTTCGCGTTCATCCACTGCATCGATGAGGGCAAGGACCTCGACGCCTTCGTGCGCTCGGGGGCGCTCGATCACCTGCGTGACCTGCGCGACCAGGGCGTCGTTCGCCACCTCGGCCTCTCGACGCACAGCCCTGAGCTCGCCAACCGCGTGCTCGACCTCGGCGAGATTGACCTCATGATGTTCAGCGTGAACCCGGTCTACGACTACGGCGAGGGGGACTACGGCCTAGGCACCTCGGCCGAGCGCCAGGCCCTCTACCAGCGCTGTGAGAGCGAGGGCGTGGGCATCACCGTGATGAAGGCGTTCGCCGGCGGCCAACTGCTCGACGCCGCGCAGTCACCGTTCGGCCGCGCGCTCACGCGTTGCCAGTGTCTGCAGTACGCGCTCGACACGCCGGGTGTGGTGTGCGTGGTCCCGGGCGTGCGCGACCGCGCCGACCTGCGCGAGCTGCTCGGCTTCTTTGACGCGTCGGCTGCCGAGAAGGACTATTCGGTGCTGAGCGGGCTGGCGCCCGAGGGCGTGGCCGGCCGGTGCGTCTACTGCAACCACTGCGCGCCGTGCCCCGTGGGCATCAACGTGGGTCTGGTCAACAAGTACTACGACCTCGCGCTCGTCGGGGACGTATTGGCCGCCGACCACTACGCCAAGCTCGACCGTCACGCCGGCGACTGCGTGGGCTGCGGCCACTGCAATAGCCGCTGCCCCTTCGGGGTCGACCAGGTCGTGCGCATGCGCGAGATCGCGGCGCGCTTCGGGGCCTGAGGGGTCGTTTTTCCCAGCGGGGCGCCGGCTCCTACCGCACCTTGAGCGACTGCAGGTACGTCCTCTGCTCCGGCGTGGCGCGGCGGCTCTCGCGCGCCTTCTGGAGCGCCTTGTTGTGCGTCCACGCGTCCAGCGCGATCGGTCGCGCCTCAAAGAGCGGCAGCGTGGCCGCGGGCTGCTTGACCAGCGCCGTGGCGAGGTACCAGGCGCGCGCCATGTTGACGTAGTACTCGGGTCGCCGGATGCCCGCCACGATACCCAGCTGCTCCGGCTCGAAGGCGTCGCCCAGGAAGAGCTCCATCAGCTGCGTCACGGCGAAGCGGACCACGTACTCGGGCTCGGCTGCCGCCCACGCGCGGATCTTCTCCAGCACGGCCGGCAGGTCGCGGCGGAAGGCGGGCACGCGGACGAGGTCGCACGTGGCCCAGTTGTCCACGTGGGGGAGAAACGCGTCGAGCAGGTCGAACGCCTCGTCGGGCGAGCCGGCGAGCAGCCCCACGAGCTCGCCGTGGAGGTTCATCTCGTCGTAGGTCTTATGCGGAAGCGGCTCGGCGAGAAAGGCCCGGGCCTCGTCAGGGCGAAGTCGCGCGAGGTCGCGGGCGTAGCGACGCAGCGCCGGCATGCGGACGCCCAGGATGCGCGCCGGGTCCACCGTGGGAACGAGCGGCGCCTGGAAGTCGCGGTAGGCGGGATCCGCCAGCTCGGCGAGCTCATCTCTGATCACGGGGCCTCCCTTCGCCTGCGGTGACATTCTCGCATAGTCCGCTATGCTGCCCGCGCACGGACCCAGTCGAAGAGCTGGCGGGTCTCGCCGCGCGTATCGGCGCGCACGACGAGCCAGAACGTCAGATGCGCCCACGCCTCGTCAACGGGTACGATGGCCCGTCCCGGCGCCTGCGCATCCAGATAGGGGGCGTCGGTGGTGAAGACGCAGTGCGGCGTGGTCCGGGCGAGCTGCGAGAAGACACTGCGGTCGCGCTGCTCGATGAGGGTGGCGTGCGGCAGGGCGGCGTCCACGGCATCGCGCCAGACGCCGATGTCGGTGAGGATGAGGAACGTCTGACCGTCGAGGTCGGCCGCGGCGACGCTTCGTCGGGCGGCGAGCGGGTGGTTGGGCGGCAGCGCCACCGAGAGGTTCTCGCGCATGAGCTCGCAGGCGAGAAGCCCGCGCGTCTGCGGGGCATCGTTGCCAGCCAGGGGCTTCTCGGCAACGATTCCCAGGTCGAGCGTGCCGTCTGCGAGACCGCGCAGTACGTCGTCATCCGTGAGGGTCTCCGAGGTGAGCGTTTCCTCCGGCAGGCGCTCCACCATGAGGCTCGTGAGGCGCCAGAGCGGCGCGGGCGCGACCGTCCCCACGTGCAGGGTGCGGGCCCGTGTGCCCGCGGCGACCACCGCCTCGCGCATGAGCCGCTCGTCGCGCAGGATCTGGCGCGCCCAGTCAACGGCCACGCGCCCGGCGTCGTTGAGCGTCACGCGGCGGCCCGCTCGGTCCAGGAGCGGCTGCCCGAGCTCGGCCTCAAGCCTCTGCACCGAGCGGCTGAGCGCCGGCTGGGACACGTGCAGCCGGCGCGCGGCGGCGGTCATCGTGCCCGCGCGCTCGATCGCGTCGAGCTGTCTCATCTGCTCGAGCTCCATCGCCCTCCTCCGGTCCTTCTCGCTTATGCATAGAGCGCATTATCTACTCATTGAATTGCATTTTACAGCTGCAGTATAGCGAGCAAAACTATGCACAGAAAGCAACAGTTTCAACGATTCGAGGAGGCTTCCGTGAACTACGTCACGCTGAACGACGGCCACCGGATTCCGCAGGTAGGCTACGGCGTCTACATGATGAACGGCGAGGAGATCGCGCGGATGGTGCCCAAGGCCGTCGGGGCGGGCTACCGCCACTTCGACACCGCGAACGCCTACTTCAACGAGGTCGCGCTCGGCCGGGCGCTACGCGACTCCGGTGTGCCGCGCGAGGAGCTCTTTGTCACCTCCAAGCTCTTCCCGCAGAGCTACCCGTACGACCAGTGCGGCCCGGACATCGACGCCACGCTCGAGCGCCTGGGCACCGACTACCTTGACCTGCTGCTGCTCCACCAGCCCTACGGCGCCTACACCGAGGCCTGGCGCGCGCTCGAGGACGCGGTGGCTGCCGGCAAGGTTCGCTCGATCGGCCTCTCCAACTTCCCCGTGCACAAGACCGTCGAGGTCATGGAGGTTGCCACGATCAAGCCCGCGGTCCTGCAGGTCGAGATCAACCCCTACTGGAACCAGCACGAGCTTAAGGAGCGGTTCGCCGGGATGGGCCTCGGTGACGTGACGCTGGAGGGCTGGTACCCCTTCGGCCACGGCGACAAGGGCCTCATGGAGGAGCCGACGCTCGTGGAGATCGCGCGGGCGCACGGGGTGTCTGTGGCGCAGGTCATCGTGCGCTGGGCCCTGCAGGAGGGTGACGTGGTCTTCCCCAAGACGCTGAGCCCTGAGCACCTGCGCCAGAACATCGACGTGTTCGGCTTCGAGCTTTCCGACGACGAGATGGCGCGCGTGAACGCGATTCCGCAGCACGCCTACTACGTGGTGCCCGAGGACGCGCCCGACTTCGTGCTCGCGCACAACGACTACAGCAAGCAGATCTAGCAGCGAGTGCCCCAAAAGGGGACAGGAGAAAACTGGGACACAGCTCGTATGTCCCAGTTTTCTCCTGTCCCATTTTGGGACGTGACACGGATGGGAGTGATTTGCATGATGTACAAGACGCTCAACAACGGCGTCGAGATGCCGATGCTCGGCTACGGCGTCTACCAGACCCCGCCCGAGGACACCGAGCGCTGCGTGACCGAGGCGCTCCAGCTGGGCTACCGCCTCATCGACACCGCCCAGGCCTACGGCAACGAGGAGGGCGTGGGCGCCGCGGTGGCCAAGAGCGGCATCCCGCGCGACGAGGTCTTCATCACGAGCAAGGTCTGGGTCTCCAACATGTGCTGCGAGCGCGCCAAGGCCTCCCTCGACGAGACCCTGCGCGCCCTGGGCACCGACTACGTGGACCTCATGCTGCTGCACCAGATGATGGGCGACTACACCGGCGCCTGGCGCGCACTCGAGGAGGCCTATCGTGCCGGCAAGGTCCGCGCGATCGGTGTCTCCAACTGCTACCCCGAGCGCCTCGTGGACCTCTGCTGCCTTGCCGAGGTGCCGCCGGCGGTCAATCAGGTCGAGACGCACCCCTTCCGCCCGCAGCGCAAGGCCCACGACGTCATGGTCGACCTGGGCGTGGCGCACGAGGCCTGGGCGCCGTTCGCCGAGGGCGCACGGGGCATCTTCCAGAACTCCGTGCTCGCCGCGGTGGGCGAGAAGTACGGCAAGACGCCCGCGCAGGTGGTGCTGCGCTCGCTGCTGCAGCGCGACGTGATCGTGATCCCCAAGTCTGCGCACCGCGACCGCATGGAGCAGAACCTCGACGTCTTCGACTTCGAGCTCACCGACGAGGACATGGCGCAGGTGGCCGGCCTCGAGGACCCGTCGTTCCCGCGGATCTTCGACCACTTTGACGTGGCCACGGTCAAGTGGCTGCTCGGCGACCTCGTGCACCAGCAGCAGCTCGGTGGCGCGCCGCTGTACTAGGGGCGTCGGGCTTCGTTATCCGTCCGGTTATGTACACCCCGTCCGATTATGTACACCCCGTCCGGTTATGTACACCATCGCGTCGCCCACGCTCTTTTGCCACGTCTCTGAACTGCGGTTTTCAGGAATCTCCGGCGATAAAAAGAGGTGGCGGTGTACATAACCGTCGGGTGTGTACATAACCGGCAATGACGCCTACGCGCCGTAGGCCTCGCGCGCGAGGAGTGACAATAGGGACGGAGGGTTGACAATGACCTCCGTCCCCATTGTCCTGTCTGAGGGAGGTGCCCGTGCACGACATCTGGAACCCGTGGCACGGGTGCCGAAAGGCGAGCGAGGGCTGTGCCAACTGCTACATGTTCACGATGGACCGCTGGCGCGGGCTCGACGGCTCGGTGGTTCGCCGCAACAAGGTCGGCTTCCGGTATCCGCTCGCGCGCTCGCGCGACGGCTCGCTCAAGGTGCGCCCCGGCGAGCTCATCCGCGTGTGCATGACCTCGGACTTCTTCGTCGAGGAGGCGGATCCCTGGCGCGAGGAGGCCTGGGACGTCATGCGCCGGCGCCCCGACGTCAGGTTCTGGCTTCTCACCAAGCGGCCCGAGCGCTTCGCCGCGCGCCTGCCGGACGACTGGGGCGAGGGCTGGCCCAACGTCATGCTCAATGTCACCTGTGAGAACCAGCGCTGCGCGGACGAGCGCGTCCCGGCGCTTCTCGCCACGCCGGGGCGCCACAAGGGCGTCATGTGCGCGCCGCTCATCGGGCGGGTTGACCTCGAGCGGTACCTCGCGGAAGGGGACGCCGGCGGTCCCGACGTCCGTGGCTGCGGCATCGAGCAGGTCATCTGCGGCGGCGAGAACTACGACGGCGCCCGCCCGTGCGACTTCGACTGGGTGCGGCTGCTCGCGGAGCAGTGCCGCGCGCACGACGTCACCTTCGCGTTCACCGAGACGGGGACGGTCTTCGTGAAGGACGGGCGCACGTATCACTTGCGCGATCACCGTCTACAGAGCGAGCAGGCGTTCAAGTCGGGCGTGAGCTTCCGGGGCCGCCCAATCGAATGGCGCCTCACCGACGCGCTCGGCCTGCCCATCCCCGACGAGGAGCTCTATCAGCCGCACTTCCGCGAGCGTTGTGCGACCTGCGGCCAGCGGCTCATCTGCAACGGCTGCTCCGACTGCGGACGCTGCGGGTGACGGACGGAAGGGATGGCGCGATGAGATACGTTGACAGCGAACGTGCGGAGGTCGTCCCCGGGACGGGAGGGCTGGCGGCGCCGGTCGTCTACGTGATCGACCTGCCGGAGCACCCGTTTGACGTGGCCGGCGCCGCGCACGGGCTCGCGGCGAACGTGGCGCGCGTCCCGGTACGCGACTGGGGCGACAGCCTCACGCCCTGGCCGGCGCCGGGCCTGCGGGAGGGCGAGAAGGACTTCGGCGGGCGCGCGGCGGAAACGTTGGCGGAGCTCACGTGTGAGGCGATCCCCGCGCTGGAGTCGCGCAACGGTCTAACCCCCGCGCGTCGCGCCATCTGCGGGTACTCGCTCGGCGGGCTCTTTTCGCTCTACGCGTTCGCGCAGGACGTGCGTTTCGCCGCGTGCGCGTGCCTCTCGGGGTCGCTCTGGTACGAGGGGTGGATTGACCACCTGCGTGAGCGGGCGTTTCCCGGTGCGGGCCGCTACGCGTACTTCTCGCTGGGCAAGAAGGAGTGCAAGGCGGGGCCGCGCGTCATGCGGAGCGTCCAGGGCGATACGGAGGAGTGCGTGCGGGTCTGCCGCGAGCGCGGCTGCGCGGTCGACTACGTGCTGGGCCCGGGCAACCACATGCAGCATCACACCGAGCGCCTGGCCGCCGGCCTCGCCGCGCTCGACGCGTTTCTGCTCGCGGTCGACTAGAGTTCCGCCGCGGCGCCGCTGAACGCGCAGTCGGCGAGCTGGTCGTCGGGCAGGTGGCACGCCCGGCGCTCGCGCGCCACGAGCCTGCGGACGAAGTCGGTGGCGGGGTGGGCGAGAAGCTCGGCGGGCTTGGCGTACTGCTGGATGGCCCCGCCGTCCAGCACGAGCACCCGCGTGCCGAGCCTGAGTGCCTCCGAGACGTCGTGCGTCACGAAGAGCACGGTGATGCTCGTCTCCGCGTGGATGCGCTTGATCTCCTCCTGCAGCTGGCCGCGCGTGATTTCGTCAACCGCGCCGAACGGCTCGTCCATCAGCAGGATGTCCGGGGAAGCCGCCAGCGCTCGCGCGATGCCCACGCGCTGCGCCTGGCCGCCGGAGAGCTCGTCGGGGTAGCGGCCGCGTAGCGCCGGGTCCAGCCCCACGATGCCCATCCACTTGTCCACGGCCGCCGCCGTCCGCGCGCGGTCGCGGCGGTTGAGCAGGCTGGGCACGTAGGCGATGTTCTGCTCGACCGTCATGTGCGGGAAGAGCACGCTGCCCTGGATGGCGTAGCCGATGGATCGCCGCAGCTCGACCAGGTCCATCCCGGCGATGTCCCGGCCGTTCACCAGGACCTGCCCGGCGTCCGGCGCGATGAGCCCGTTCACCATCTTGAGCACGGTGGTCTTGCCGCCGCCCGACGCGCCGACGATTGTCACGAACGCGCCGCGTTCCACCTTCCAGTTGAAATGGCTGAGCACCGTGTGGTCCCCGTAGGCCTTGCTGACGTCCCTGAACTGGATGATCGTGTCCATGTGCGTTCCCTTCTAGTTGTCGAGAAGCCCGGCGCGCTCGAGGTAGTCCCGCGCCACGTCGGCGGGCTCGGCGCCCTCGGTCTCCACCTCGTAGTTCATCTGCGCCATGTCGGCATCGGTGATGGTGCCGTCGAGCTGCTCCAGCACGGAGCGCAGCTCTGGGTGCTCATCCAGCACCTCGTTGCGGACCACGTTGCCGCAGAGGTAGGACGGGAAGAAGCCCTTGTCGTCCTCGAGCACCACGGCGTCGGCGGCGGAGAGCTGGCCGTCGGTGGTGAAGATCACCATGACGTCGATCTGGCCCTGCGCAAGCGCCTGGTACTTGAGGCCGATGTCCAGGTCCATGGTGTTGCCGAAGCTCAGGCCGTACGTCGCGCACAGCGCGTCGTAGCCGTCCTCGCGCTCGAAGAAGTCGTACTCGGCGCCAAAGGTGAGCTGCGGAGCCACGGCGGCGAGGTCGGAGAAGGTCTCGATGCCGTACCGCTCGGCCACCTCGCGGCGCACCACGAGGCCGTAGGTGTTGTTGAAGCCGTACATGCCGACCCAGCTCATGTCGTAGTCATCGGCGTAGCGCTGCTCCAGCGTGCCGAACTGGTCCTCGCCGTAGACGCCCGTCTCGCCCAGCACCTCGTTCCAGGCGGTGCCGGTGTACTCGGGGTAGAGGTCGAACTCGCCGGATTCCATGGCGGGCTGGATGTTGGACGTACCGCCGCCCACGCCCTCCGTGAGCCCCACGGAAAGGTTGGTGTCCTGCTCGATAAGCAGCTTCAGGGCCTCGCCCATGATGTACTGCTCAGTCATGGGTTTGGTGGCCACGTGGATGACGGCGGAGGCAGGCGCGGGAAGGATTGACGCCACGGCGGCCACGATGCAGGCCGCCATCGCGACGAGCGCGGCGATGCGGTTGTGGCGGCGCGCCTGAGCGCTGCGCAGCTGCATGCGCTTCTCGACCACGCCCAGGACCAGGTCCACCACGAGCGCGAGCACGGCGATGATGAGACTGCCGGCGATGGTCATGGCAGCGTTGTTGGTGGTGATGCCGCGGTAGATGGCCACGCCCAGGCCGCCCGCGCCGATGAACGACGCGATGCCCGCGAGCGCGATGGTCATGGTGACCATGCTGCGGATGCCGTTCATGATGACCGGCCGTGCCAGCGGCAGCTTGATCTTCACGAGGATTTGCCAGCGCGTGCTGCCCATGCCACGGGCCGCCTCCAGGATGGCCGGGTCGATGGTGGCAAGGCCCGTGTGGGTGTTGCGGACCATGGGCAAAAGCGCGTAGACCGTGAGCGCGATGATCGCCGTGGCGTCGCCCACGCCCGTGAACGGGATGAGGAAGCCCAGCATGCTGATGGACGGGATGGTGTAGAGGAGGTTCACCACGGCGAGCGTGGGCTTGGCGGCGTGGGTGAACTCGCTGATGAGGATGCCCGCAATGCCGCCGATCACGATGGCGATGGCGATGGCCGCAAACGAGATCTGCAGGTGCTCGACGAGGAGACCCGCGAAGAAGTCGGCGCGGCTAGTGAGAAGCTGGATGACGTCGTTGATCATTTACGCATCCCTTCGTGCGATGGCCTGCACGGGGCACCTCTCGGCGCAGAGGCCGCAGTGCAGGCAGTGGTCCTGGTCGATGCGGTAGGGCTCCCCGGGCGCGCCCGCGCTGACGCACTGCTGCGGGCAGACGCGCGCGCAGGTGCCGCAGCCGACGCAGGCGCTCGTGACCTGAAAGCCGCGGAGCGCCGGCGCGGCGTCGCCCAAGGTGAAGCTGTGGCGATCGATGGGGCTCACGCCCAGGTCAAAGAGCTCGATCTCACCGTTGTCGAGCGCAAAGGCCTCCAGCACGTAGCGCGTCTCGCCGGGGTAGACGTCGTTCATGGATGGATTGGCGTCAAAGATTCTGTCGATCCAGACGCGCTGTTCGGCGTCCGACAGGCGCCGCGCCCGGCCCTGGAGGCGGACCATCTTGAAGTCGTCGCTCAGCGCGGCGACCGCCACGCGCCCGTCTGTGACGAGCTGGCGGTAGAAGTCCTTGCCGCGCGCCGTGCAGAAAATGATGGCGCCCGGCTCGGCGAGCATGACGTCGATGATGCGGATCTGCGGCGCGCTCTTCTCGTCCACCGTGGCAAACGAGACGTCGCGAATCTGGCGCAGCAGGTCGAGGCACGACTGCGCGGTGATAGGGCTGTCGCTCATGGATACCTCCGATGACGTGGCTCTTCTCGATGAGCCCATCATCGGTGGTTGGGTTTCTTGTGAAAAGTAAGCACTTTAAAGTGCGGTAGGTACCTACAGGTAACTAATACAGCCGAAAGTGGGATGGACCTCGTTATCTACTCCCACGGCTTGGTGAGCGCGTCCGGGCGCGCGGGATCAACTGCGTGCTGGTAGCCGCAGCCCCAGTCCCACATCGCGCTGAGCACCGGCTGCAGGCTCCGCCCCAGCTCCGTGAGCGCGTACTCCACGCGTGGCGGCACCTCGGCGTAGACGGTGCGCGTGACCAGCCCGCTTTCCTCCATCTCGCGCAGACGCGCCGTGAGCACCTTCTGCGAGACGTGTCCCAGCGACCGCTTGAGCTCACCGAAGCGCTTGGTGCCGGGGAGCAGCTCGCGCAGCACCAGCACGGTCCACTTGTCGCGAATGAGGGTGAGCGTGGTCTCCACGGGGCAGGCGGGCAGCGTCTCGGCGGTCGGTGCGGACATGATGGCTCCTTCCTGACGGGCGTGGGCCCAATGGTTTCTCACGGGAACTTATAGCACAACAAAGTGCCTACTTCCCGCATGACTCAGCGCGTCGCATACTGACGCCGACAAAAGACGCAGGGGAGGGTGCCGTGACACGAGAAGAGCTGGTCGAGTGCTGCGTCGAGCTGCTGCTCGACGACATGCCGGAGTACCGCGCGCAAGCCGCTGCGTTCCCGTCCGGGGACGCGGCCGCGCGCCGGCGACTGCTGCGCAGCCTCATGAACGTGCGCGCGCCGGGCCGCCCGCTGCCGGACGCGTACTGGGCCGCGCAGGACGAGCTGCTGTCCGCCGAGCGCGCCGAGAGGGGCGTGGTGGACGTCGCGGACCTGTCGCCCACAGTCGCCGACCGGCGCCTCGTCGTCTGGCAGGGTGACATCGCGCGCCTCGCGGCCGACGCCATCGTCAACGCGGCCAACGCCGCGCTGCTCGGGTGCTTTGTTCCGTGCCATGGCTGCATCGACAACGCGATTCACAGCGCCGTCGGCCTGCAGCTGCGCGATGAGTGCGCGGCTCTCATGCGCGCGCAGGGCCACGAGGAGCCCGCCGGGCACGCCAAGATCACGCGCGGTTACAACCTTCCGGCGTCTCACGTCATTCACACCGTGGGTCCCATCGTGTGCGGCCCCGAGCCCACCGCGCGCGACCGCGCCGACCTGGCCGCGTGCTACCGGTCGTGCCTGGAGCTCGCTGACGCCCGCGGCCTGCGTACGATCGCCTTCTGCTGCGTCTCGACCGGCGAGTTCCGCTTCCCGCGGCGCGAGGCGGCGCGCGTCGCCGTGCGCGAGGTCCGCGCGTTTCTCGACGAGCGGGCGGGCGCCACGTCCGTCTCGCGCGCGGTCTTTGACGTGTTCACGGACGAGGACCTCGCCATCTACAGAGAGCTTCTGGGGGAGGACGAGCGATGATGACAGCATGTGTGACGCGGACAAACGAGGAGCAGGTCACACGCCTGCGCGAGGCGCTCGGGGCGGCCGATGCCGTCCTGCTCGGCGCGGGCGCCGGCCTCTCCACCGCCGCGGGCCTCAGCTATTCCGGCGAGCGCTTCCACAGGTACTTCTCGGACTTCGCGGCGCGCTTCGGCATCCGCGACATCTACTCGGGCGGATTCTATCCCTTCCCGGACCTCGAGACCCACTGGGCCTGGTGGAGCCGGCAGATTCAGGTCAACCGCTACGTCGAGGCGCCGCGTCCCGTCTACCGGCAACTGCTCGAGCTTGTGCGCGGGCGCGACTACTTCGTCCTCACCACCAACGTGGACCACCAGTTCCAGATGGCGGGCTTCGACAGGCGCCGCCTCTTCTACACGCAGGGCGACATGGGCCTCTGGCAGTGCGGCGAACCGTGCCACCAGGCGACGTACGACAACGAGACGCAGGTCAGGGCCATGATCGAGGCACAGGGCCTCTCAATCGGCGAAAAGGGCGAGCTCCTGTCGCCGCCGGCCGGCGCGGCGCCCGCGATGCGCGTGCCGAGCGAGCTGGTGCCCCGCTGTCCTCGCTGCGACCGACCGATGACGATGAACCTGCGCTGCGACGACACCTTCGTGGAGGACGCGGGCTGGCACGCGGCGGCCGCGCGCTACCAGGCGTGGCTGCGCGCGCACGAGGGCGGGCGCGTCCTGCTGCTCGAGCTGGGCGTGGGCGGCAACACGCCGGGCATCATCAAGTACCCCTTCTGGCAGACGGCGGCAAGAAGTCCGCGTGCCATCTACGCGTGCCTCAACCTCGGCGAGGCCTTCGCGCCGGCGGAGATCGCCGACCGCTCGATCTGCGTGGATGCCGACATCGCGGACGTGCTGGGGGCGCTGCTCGGCTGACGGGGCCGCCGCGTGCCCCGACCTCCCGTCACCCCGCGGCGAGCTCGCGGTGGTAGCTCTCGATGAGCTGCGCCAGCGTGACCCGGCGCATGGCGTCGCGCGCGGCGTCGGCGATCTGGCGGTAGGGCTCGGCCAGCACGGCGGCGATGTTGCGCGCCACGGGGCAGGTGCGCCCCGCGCAGTCGTGGACGCGAATGAGCTCGTTGAGGCCCCCGGGGTCCACGGCGTGGTAGACGTCGTAGAGCGTGACGTCGGCCGGGTCCCGCGCGAGCGTGGTCCCGCCCACGCCGCCGCGCGCCGAGCGCACGAGGCCCGCCTTCTTGAGCGCGCTCATGATCGAGCGGATGGTGGCGGGGTTGCAGCCGGTGCTCTTTGAGAGCAACGTGCTCGTCACGCGCGTCGTGCCGGCCGTCTCGCTGATGAAGACGAGGCAGTGCACCGCCACCGAGCACCTCATGCTGATTTGCACGCGCCGCCTCCCGCCAGAGCCGATGGCGCCCGCGGCGGATGCGGCGCCGCGGGCTCTCTGTCGCCCTTGATTTTACATCTGGGACGCCCTAGCATGCTAACTGTAATGGCAAAAGTTACAGATGACGGGAGATGGTCGAGCATGGCCGTGGTGAGAGTCGTCTTTAGTCCGACGGGCGGCACGCAGCGCGTCGCCGACGCGGTGGCGGAGAGGCTGGCGGAGCGCCTGGGGGAGCCCGCGCCCAGCTCGGTCGACTTGGCCGACCCCGCGGCCGAGAAGGCCCCCGCCGAGGGGAGCCTCGCCACCCTCGATGCCTCCGACCTGGCGGTCATCGCCGTTCCGTCCTACGGCGGTCGCGTTCCCAAGACCGCGTCGGAGCGCCTCGCGCGCGTGGCGGGCAACGGCGCGCGGGCCGTGCTCGTGTGCGTCTACGGCAACCGTGCCTACGAGGACACGCTCGTGGAGCTGGAGGACGTGGCCAAGGCCGCGGGCTTCTCGCCCGTCGCTGCCGTCGCGGCCGTGGCGGAGCACTCCATCGTCCGCGAGATCGCGGCCGGGCGCCCGGACGACGCGGACCTCCAGGAGCTCCAGGGCTTTGCGGACAAGATCGCCGAGCGGGTCTCCCAGCTCGCTCCCGGCGAGGTCCCCTCGGCGCCGAGCCTGCCCGGCAACCGCCCCTACAAGAAGGCCGGCGGTGCTGGCATGGTCCCCAAGGCCACGCGCTCGTGCGTCAACTGCGGGACCTGCGCGCGCCTCTGCCCCGTCCAGGCCATCGACCCCTCCGACTGCCGCAAGGTGGACGCCAAGCGCTGCATCTCCTGCATGCGCTGCGTGTCGGTCTGCCCGCACGGCGCGCGCTCCGTCAGCAAGGTGATGCTCGCGGCCGCGGGCGCGGCGCTCAAGAAGGCCTGCGCCGACCGGAAGGGAAACGAGCTCTTCCTGGCATGAGCCGGGCATGAGGCAACGCGGAGGGGCCCCGAGGGCCCCTCCTCGCTTTGGGGACGGGAGGCCATCATGAGGACCGGGGTCATCGACGTGGGCGGAGGCCTGCGCGGCATCTACGCGGCGGGCGTCTTCGACCGCTGCATGGACGAGGGCGTCCGCTTTGACGTCGGCATCGGCGTCTCAGCGGGAAGCGCCAACCTGACCTCGTACGCCGCCGGCCAGCGCGGGCGCAACTACCGCTTCTACACCGACTATGCGTTTCGCCCGGAGTACCTGAGCGTGGCGAACCTCCTGCGCGGCACCGCGCGCCACTCCGTAGTGGGGCTGGACTACGTCTACGGCACGCTCAGCAACTCCGACGGCGAGGACCCCGTGGACTATCCCGCCCTGCGCGACAGCTCCATGGAGCTCTACGTCGTCGCCACCGACGCCGAGACCGGCGCACCCGTCTACTTTGACAAGTCCGACATGGCGCAGGACGACTACGACATCCTCAAGGCGTCCTCGGCGCTGCCGCTTGCGTGCCGGCCGTACCCGGTGCGCGGCCGGGAGTGCTTCGACGGCGCGCTCGGCGACCCCGTCCCGGTGGCAAAGGCCCTTGAGCTGGGGTGCGAGAGAATCGTGGTGGTGCTCACCAAGCCAGAGCGCGTGCGTCGCACGCCCGAGCGCGACGAGAAGATCGCTCGGCTCATCCGTCATCGGCACCCCCGCGCGGCGGAGGCGCTCTGCGACCGCGC
Source organism: Thermophilibacter sp. (assembly GCF_966187215.1). Taxonomy (NCBI): domain Bacteria; kingdom Bacillati; phylum Actinomycetota; class Coriobacteriia; order Coriobacteriales; family Atopobiaceae; genus Thermophilibacter; species Thermophilibacter sp. Next base: position 4,674 of record NZ_CBIFYV010000041.1, on the reverse strand, counting down.
GCGGCGCTACAACGAGGGCGTGGAGTTTGCCGAGCGGCTTGCGCGGGAGGGGCGCGTTCTCATTGTCTCCCCGGACGACACCTGCGGCGTGGACACCCTGACCCGTGACCATGACGCGCTCGATAGGCTCTACCACAAGGGCTACGATGACGGGGCGGCCATCAGCGTGTTTCTCGCCGCATGACGTGGAAAAGGGACAGTCCCTTTTCCACATAGGCGGCTGGCGAAGGATCTAATGGGGGTGCATATGGACCACGATGACGAGCTCGTCCGGCTCTTCTCGCCGGCTCCCGAGATGCTGCCGGTCTATCGGGTCTTCGAGGACCGCGTCCGCGAGGCGTGCGAACCGCGTGGTCCGCTTACCATCCGTGTGCAGAAGACGCAGGTCACCTTCTCGAATCGGTACAACTTCGCCTGCGCGTCACTGCCCCTGCGCCGCAAACGCGACTGGCCGGACCCGTGCCTCATGGTCACGTTCGGTCTGGAGCGGCGGCTGGACCATCCGCGCGTCGCCGTGGCGACCGAGCCCTATCCCAACCGGTGGACGCACCATGTGCTCGTCACCCGTCCCGAGGAGATTGACGACGAGCTTATGGGCTGGGTCCTTGCCGCCTACGACTTCTCGCTGCGCAAGTAGGGGCGTCGGTCTCGCAGTCGTAGTTGCAAGAAATGGCTGCTATTGCGAAGCTATTCGCCATGAATTCAAGATTTGCCCGCTATTGCGAAGCGTTTTCGGGGCGACCTGACATCCCGAGGCACGTTTCCGCAGGAACGAACATAAGTTTCATAACTATGTGCGCCTCTTCGGACAAAGGGGCGTCGCACTAGCGGGCAAATCTTGCATCAGGGACGCTCGGGAATCGCACCAGGGAGCAAATCTTGCAGAACACGGCCACGCCCGACAGCGGCGGCCTTCACACAATCTGGCGTTGTCGCTATTCCAATTCCCCGTCAGCGTAGACGTTGCGTCCGAACTCGTAGACGCGCTCCAGGTGGTCGGTCTTGTCGATCTGCGGGCCGCCGTCGGTGTCGCCGCAGCCGCCGGCGAGGTACATGCCGCGGTCGTGGTAGCCAATGTAGTTGATGAAGACCTGGCGGTAGTAGTTCACGGCTAGCTCGAAGGTCCAGAAGTAGTCATCGGCGGCGGTCATGAGCAGGGCGCAGTCACGCACGTCGTACTTCTCGTAGCGGCCGTACGGCGGGTTGGGGTCCGGCTGCGCGATGCAGTAGTAGCGCTCGACAAAGGCCTTGATCCGCGCCGGGAAGGTCCAGTAATAGAGCGGCGCGGCGATGACGAGCAGGTCGGCGGCAAGCACCTTGGGCGCGATGTCGTTGAAGGCATCCTTCTGCACGCAGGGCTTGCCGTAGCGGCAGGCGTTGCAGCCCAGGCAGCCCCGAACCTCGTTCTTGATGAGTGAGACGACCTCCACCTGGTGGCCGGCGTCACGCGCGCCCCGCGCGAAGCTCTCCACGAGCTGCGACGTGCTGCCGCGCGGCCTCCCGCCGCCCTGGATGACGAGGATGTTCTTCATGTGCCCTCCCGGCTGTTCCATCGGGGTGCCCCCCGCGCCCCGGGGCCATTGTAGGGGAGCCAAGAGGTCCCGGGGCCCGCGAGAGGGTCCGTGTGGCGTTCCAGACCGAGGTTGACTGGCCCGCACCCCGGTGGCGCGTCGCGGTCCCCTCACCCTAGAATGGGCGTGAGGAGGTACCCATGACGGCTCTGTCACGCATTCTTCTGGGCGGGGAGCTCGACGCGGAGGTGCTCGAGGGCGCCATGCGCTCGACCTTCGTGGTCGTCGACGACCCGCTGCGCCAGTACTCGATGTTCTTCCTGCGCCTGGTCGCGGCGACGGTGGTGGCCACGGCGGGCATCGCGGCCGACTCGGCGACCACGATCATCGGCGCCATGCTCCTCGCGCCGCTCATGTCGCCGATGCTCGGGTGCGCGCTCGCCACGGCGCTGGGACGTCCGCGCGACGTGTTCCGCACGCTGGGGATCGTGCTGCTCGGCATGGCGATCGTGGTCGCGATCTCCATCGGCGTGACGGCGCTCATCCCCGTTGCCGCCGACATGGATGCCAACACACAGGTGCTCGCGCGCGTGTCGCCGCGCCTCGTCGACCTGGTCATCGCGCTCGCGGCCGGCTTCATGGCCGCGCTCGCCTCGATGCGTCGCGACATCCCCGACGCGCTGCCCGGCGTGGCCATCTCCGCCGCCATCGTTCCACCGCTGTGCGTGGTGGGTGCGGGAATCTACGAGGGCGCCCCGGACGCCGCGCGCGGCGCGTTTCTGCTGTTCGTGGCGAACTTCGTGGCCATCCAGGTGATGGGGGCGGTGGTCTACCTGCTCATGGGCCTCGTGCCGCGCCGGGAGTCCGCCCCCGCGAGCGACATGCGCGCCGCGTGGTACGCGCTCGTCGCCATGGCCGCGCTCGCGCTCGTGCTGGTGTTCATGGACGTGAGCATGGGTGTCGTGCGGTCAAACGAGCGCACGCGTCGGGTGCGGGACGTGACCGCGACATGGGTGGCCGACACGGGGTATCGTGTGACGTCGATCTCCGTGGACGGCGACGAGATCTACGTGCAGGTGGCCGGATCGGGCACCGAGCCGGACGTCGAGAAGCTCGCCACGGAGCTGGGCGACGCGGACGTGGAGTTCGCGGGCGTCTCGGTCTCGGTGGCGGAGGAGCTTCGCGTGGCGTCGGGCGCGGAGCGGGACTGAACGGGAGGACGACATGAGGGTGATGCGCAGGTCGAAGCAGCAGCTTGACGAGAGGACGTGCCGAGAGGTTCTGGAGCGGGGCCGCGAGTGCGTGCTCGCGCTCGCAGGCAGCGAGGCAACGGACGGCTTCCCGTACGCCGTTCCCGTCAACTACGCCTACGTGCCGGCGGGGGAGGCCGAGGCCGGGGTGCTCGGCCACCTGCTCGTGCACTGCGCGCCGACCGGCGCCAAGCTCGATGCCGTGGCCGCCGACGCGCGCGTGAGCGCCTGCGTGATCGACCGCGCCGACGTGGTCCCCGAGAAGCTCACCACCTACTTCCGCAGCGTCATCGCCTTCGGGCGCGCGCGACTGGTTGAGGGCGACGAGTCCCGGCGCGCCGCGCTCGTCACCCTGGCGGAGAAGTACGCGCCCGAGCTCTCCGCTGACGCTGTCGACGCCGAGATCCAGCGCTTCTTCGCGCGCGTGGCGATCCTGGACGTCGCACTCGAGCGCGTCACGGGGAAGCAGTGCATCGAGCTGGTGTGACGTGCCTCACATGCCCGGGAACCCGGTTTGGCGCAGGGCCTCGTAGAGCACGACGGCGGCGGCGTTCGAGAGGTTGAGCGCGCTGATGCGCCAGTCCTCCGGGTCCACGAAGTTCCCGCAGACGTCCGGACGCAGCAGCGCCGCGTGGTCGGGACGCGCGTCCGGGGCGCTCCATATGTCCGCGTTGCGGATCGAGGCGGCGTCGGGCAGCATCGGGATGCGCTCGCAGCACGCGGGGTGCGCAGCGAGCAGCTCCTCGGGGAGGCCGACGCTCTCGCAGCCAAAGACGAGGTAGTCGCCGTCCTCGTAGCGCGCCTCCGCGTAGGTGCGGCGCGCCTTCTTGGTGAGCAGGTGAAGGCGGGCGTCGGGGCCGGCGGCGGCAAGAAAGGCGTCCCAGCTTCTGTGCACCGTGACGTCGAGGCTCTGCCAGTAGCCCAGTCCCGCGCGGCGCAGGGCGCGCTCGTCGAGGGAGAACCCGAGCGGCTCCACGAGGTGCAGGCGCGCGCCGGTGACCACGCAGGTCCGCCCGATGTTTCCCGTATTGGCCGGAATCTCCGGCGCCACGAGCACGACGTTGAACATAAGGTGCAGGCCCTCCCGACCCCCGGCTTGTCCTTCTGGCCAAAAACATGCGCAATAGCGCGCTTCGTTACACAATATACGGCGCTCGTGTGCAATAAGGCGATTTCTTACACGGGGTTAGGGGCAATCTGCAGCTCCTTGGCGAGGGGCGCACAAGAGATACTTCGCAAACGCGCAGGTCAGAATGAAATTAAATAAATTGGACACTGAACAAGGGCCGAAGACCTCGTGTAAGAAAACGTTGTTTTGCACATACGCTCTCGCGTTTGTGTAAGAAGGGGCCCTATTGCACATGGGCGTGCCGCCCACTCTCCCAGAAGGCGGTGTGCCCGAGCCGCTGCTGCGCTCACCGCTATACTAGCCGGAGCTGAGAACTCGACCGAAAGGAACCCCATGATCAAGGACCTGGTGCAGGACGAGGCCATCCTCTCCACGCCGTGCGAGCCCGCGACCGCCGAGGACGCCGCCGTCGCCGCGGATCTCGTCGACACCCTGGAGGCCATCGACGACGCGGTCTGCCTGGCGGCCAACCAGATCGGCGTGACCAAGGCCGTCATCGCCTACCAGGACGATGACGGCGCCACGCACGTCATGTACAACCCCAAGGTGCTCATGGGGCTCGGCGGCGCCAAGGTCGAGGAGAGCTGCCTCACCCACGAGGAGGTCACGCGCGTGACCCGCTTCGCCAAGATCAAGGTCGCCTTCGACGAGCTCGTCGCCGGCCAGCTCACGGCTCGTCGGCGCGACTACACCGGCTGGAACGCACAGATGATCCCGCCAATGGTCGATCACTGCAAGGGCAAGCTGATTTAGAGGCCGGTCCCGGTTGTGTGGAGGGGGGTTC
>NZ_CBIFYV010000040.1:0-33838 GCF_966187215.1 Thermophilibacter sp. | reverse complement strand
CGGGCGTTGGTTTGGGAGGCGTTCGTGTGAGGGGTGCTCTTTTCTGTCGTGGTTCTTCTTGGGGTCGTGGTCGCGGCCGCGCGCTGTCCCCAGTGTAGCCGCCGCCGGCCCGGCGCGGCCGCACGGGACAAAACCTCCGGCCCGCGCCGCGGCCGTCCGCTCGCGACGCGGATGGCGCCCCTCGCGCCGGGGCTCGCCGCCTCGCGGGCGCCGCCCGCCTATCATCGGTGGCGGCATGAGGTCACGTTCCCGGCGCGCCCGGGGGTGGGGAGGCGGACATGGACAGGGTCCTCGGCATCGATGTGGGTGGCACGAGCATCAAGGTGGGGCTGTTCACGCCCGAGGGCGAGCTGCTCGAGGAGCGCAAGATCCCCACGCCGGCACTCGTTGACGAGGCGGCGTTCGCGCAGGTCACCGAGGGGCTCGGCCGCGTGCTCGCCGCGCACGACGCGACGCCCGCGGACGTGGTCGCGTGCGGCCTGGACATCCCCGGCCCCGTGGCCGACGACGGCACGGTCGGGTTTCTCCCCAACATCCAGCTCGACCCCGAGGGGCTCGTCGGCGCGCTGAGCCACTACCTCCCGCAGACGACCACGGCCTTCGTCAACGACGCCAACGCCGCCGCGCTCGGCGAGCTGTGGGCGGGGTCCGCGCGCGACGTCTCTAGCTTCGTGCTGCTCGCCCTGGGCACCGGCGTGGGCGCCGGCGTGGTGGTGGGCGGCCGGCTCGTGGCCGGGGCCTTCGGCGCGGGCGGCGAGGCGGGCCACATCACCGTGCGCCGCGACGAGCCGCGCGCCTGCGGCTGCGGCCGCCACGGTTGCCTGGAGCAGTACGCATCGGCCACCGGCGTGGTGCGGCTCTACCTGGAGGCCTGCGAGAGCCGCGGCGTCACGCCCGTCCACATCGAGCACGCCACCGACACCCTCTCGGTCTTCGGGGCGCTCGAGCAGGGCGACGAGTGCGCGCGGATCGCCGTCGACCAGATGTGCGACTACCTGGCCCTGGCCATGTCGCAGATCTCCTGCGTGATCGACCCGGCGCTCTACCTCATCGGCGGCGGCGTGGGCGGGGCCTTCGCCACCTTCGCGCCGCGGCTGCGCGAGCGCTTCCACGAGCTGGCGCTCCCCACCTGCGCGGGCGTGCGCATCGAGGCGGCCTCGCTCGGCAACCAGGCGGCCATGTACGGCTGCGCCTACGAGGCGCTGCGTCTGCGCGGCTGATCGCGGTCGGGTCCGGGCGGCTTTCGTTTCTCGCCACGCGGCTCAAAAGAAAAGTACCAGCGGCCCGAGCGGGCCGGTGAGCGGACGAACTCACCGGCCCGTTCGTTTCTTTCGTTTTCTTTCGTTTCTCTCCGCTATCCTTTCTCCAAGGAGTCCTCCTGTGGTGTTCGCGTGAAGAGTTTGCGTATATCATGTGAGGAACGCGTAACGCAGGGCGCCCGCGGGCGCCAAGAGCAATGGAGAGGAGAGTGGGATGGCAGAGAAGACCACCTACGACCTTCTGGCCGTGACGGGCTGCCCGACGGGCATCGCGCACACGTACATGGCCAAGGAGGCGCTCGAGAAGGCCGCCGAGGCCCGCGGTCTCACCATCAAGGTGGAGACCCAGGGTCAGGTCGGCCCCGAGAACGAGGTGACCCCGGCCGAGATCAAGGCGTGCAAGGCCGTCATCATCGCGGCCGACAAGGACGTCCAGCCCGAGCGCTTCGAGGGCAAGCCGCTCGTGAGCGTGGGCGTGACCGCCGCCATCAAGGACCCGAACGGCCTCATCGACAAGGCGCTCGCCGCCAAGGCCGAGGGCGAGCTCAGCTCCGAGGTCGCCAACGCCTCCGAGGACGCCGCGGCCCCCGAGAAGGAGTCCATCGGCCACCAGATCTACCGCCACCTGATGAACGGCGTCAGCCACATGCTGGTCTTCGTCGTCGCCGGCGGCGTGCTCACGGCGCTGTCGTTCCTGTGGGGCATCACGTCCTATGACTCCACGGCGTCCGACTACAACGCGTTCGCCGCGATGCTCAAGATCATCGGCGGCATCGCCATGAACCTCATGGTCCCGGTGCTGTCGGCCTACATCGCCGAGTCCATCGGCAAGCGCCCGGCGCTCGTCCCCGGCTTCGTCGCCGGCATGATTGCCATCCAGGGCCTGCCCGTCAACGCCGAGACCGGCCTCATCGACGCCGGTGGCGCCGGCGTCGGCTTCGGCTTCCTCGGCGGCATCGTCGGCGGCTTCCTCGCCGGCTACGTCATCGTGCTGCTGGAGAAGGTCTTCAGCGGGCTGCCCCACAGCCTCAACGGCCTCAAGGCGATGTTCCTCTACCCGCTGTGCTCCACCTTCATCGTGGGCCTGGTCATGCTCGGCATCTCCGGCCCCATGGCCGCCATCAACCAGGCGATGATGGACTTCCTGCAGGGCCTCTACAACGCCGGCCCCATCCCGCTGGGCCTGGCCATCGGCTGCATGTGCGCGTTTGACATGGGCGGCCCCGTCAACAAGGCCGCCTACACCACCGGCACCCTGCTGCTCACCACCGCCATCGAGGCCGGCGTGGGCACCGCGGAGTACAACTTCGGCACCAACTTCATGGCCGCCGTCTCCGCCGCGTGCATCGTGCCGCCGCTGATCACCACCTTCGCCGTGGTGGTGGGCAAGAAGTACTTCTCGCAGGAGGACCACGATGCGGGCATCGTCAACCTGATCCTGGGCTGCACGCACATCACCGAGGGCGCCATCCCGTTCATGACCAAGAACATCTGGCCCGTGATGCCGATCATGATGCTCGGCTCCTCGATCGCCTCGATCCTGACGATCTTCCTGGGCGTCCACGACCCGGCGCCTCACGGCGGCTTCCTCGTGCTGCCCGTGGTCGACGGCGGCCTGCAGTGGGTGATCGCCATTCTGATCGGTGCCGTCATCGGTGGTATCCTGTTCGTGCTCTTCAAGAAGCACGAGTACGACAAGAACGGCGGCAAGGTCGCCGAGTAAGGAGCCAGCGATGAGCGAGTTCGTCCCCGCGTCCCACGTACTTCTCGGCCAGTCGGCCCAGACGGTCGACGAGGCGATCGAGCTCATCGCGCAGAAAGCCGTCTCGCTGGGCCTGGCGACCGACGCCGCGGCCGTGGCCAAGGCCATCCAGGCCCGCGAGGCGGAGGGCACCACCGGCATGATGGGGGGCTTCGCCATCCCGCACGCCAAGACCGACGCCGTCTGCGCGCCGGGCGTCATGGTGGTGAAGTTCACGAGCGGCATCGCGTGGGAGTCGATGGACAAGGAGCCCATCACCTGCGCCATCGTGCTGCTCAACACCGTGTCGGGCGGCGCCGAGCACCTGCGGCTGCTCTCCAGCGTCGCGGTCCTGCTCATGGACGAGGGCTTCCGCTCCCGCATCCAGGCGTCCTCGGACGCGGCCGAGATCGCCGCGATCGTCAACGAGGGCCTCGCGGGCGTCATGGAAGCCTAGCCCTCCGACAGAGGCACGCCCGGGGCCCGGCGCCTGCGCGTCGGGCCCTTTTTCCAACGCAAGCACCCGGAAGGAGTCTCCGTGCTCTACACGCTCACCACCAACCCCGCCGTCGACATGAACGTCAACGCGGGCACGCTGACCACCAAGAAGGTCAACCGCACCACCGACGCGGTCTACACGCCGAACGGCAAGGGGCTCAACGTCTCGTTCACGCTCAAGCACTATGGCGTGGACTCCGTGATCCTGGGCTTCTTCGGCGGGTTCTCGGGCGACTACGTGGTGCGCGAGGCGTCCAAGGTCTGCCCGGTGCGCCCGGTGACCATCGACGGCATCACGCGCGTCAACGTCTTCGTGACCACGCCGGAGGGGGAGTACAAGTTCCCCAACGCCGGCGCGCCGGTCAGCCGCGAGAAGCAGCTCGAGCTGCTCGACATGCTGCGCGCCGCCGACGACCTCGAGTGCCTGGTGGTGTCGGGCAGCCTCTCGCCCCAGATGGACGCGAGCTACTACGATGAGCTCATCGACGTGTGCGAGCAGAGGGGCGCGGAGTTCGTGCTCGACATCTCGCACCCGCACCTCGCCGAGCTGGTTGAGCGCCGACCGCTGCTCATCAAGCCCAACGACGAGGAGGTCGCCGAGATCTTCGGCGTGAACGTGTCCGACGAGGCTGACGTCCTGGCGGCGCTGGCGCACCTCCACGAGCGCGGCGCGCAGAACGTGCTGCTCACGCTCGGCGGGGACGGCGCGTACTTCTCCAACGGGGAGCACGTGTGGCGCGCGAGCGCGGCCACGGTCGAGGTGCTCTCCACGGCCTGCGCCGGCGACGCCACGCTGGCGAGCTTCCTGTCGCTGTGGCTCGCGGACCGCGGCGCCGTGGAGCCGGCGCTCGTGCGGGCGATGGCCACGGGCGGCAACGTGGCCATGTGCGCGGGCCTGGGCGACTTCGCGCTCGTGGACCAGATCGCGCGCTCCATCGAGGTGACGCGCCTGTCGTAGCGCCCGGCCGGGGGCGTCGGGCACGCGGGTGCGTCTCCGACCTTCTCGCCGCGCGGGCGCGACCCCGCCGTCCGCCGACGTTTTCCTTCACTTCTCGGAGAGCGCAAGGGGGGCGCAAGTACCTCCCCGTACGCTGGGAGACGGACTGGGGCCAACGGATCGGGGGGATCGATATGGCCGCGGGGCAGCCGCGCATGCTCGCCGCGGAGCGGCGACAGCGCATCGTTGACATGCTCGAGAACCACTCGTCGGTGCTCATCTCCGACATCTGCCGGGAGTGCGGGGTCTCCGCCGTGACCGCCCGCGGCGACCTCGACTACCTGGAGGGCGAGGGACGCCTCAAGCGGACGCACGGCGGCGCCGTGCCCATCACCGAGTACGTGGTGCCGCGCGTCTCGGAGCGCGTGCGCAAGAACGTGCGCGCCAAGCAGGCCATCGCGCGGGCGGCGGCCGAGCGCGTGAGCGACGGCGAGATGATCCTGGTGGGGAGCGGCTCCACCACGCTCGAGTTCGTGAAGGCGCTGCGGGGCAGACGCGGCGTCTCCATCGTGACCAACTCGTGCCACATCATCGAGTACGCCGAGCAGCACCTGCCCGAGATCACGGTCATGTGCACGGGCGGCACGCTCTCGCGCGAGTACCGGCACTACTACGGGCCCCTGGTCGCGGCGAGCCTGGCGGACATCTATCTTGACCAGGTGTTCCTCGGCGCCGACGGGTTCGAGCCGAGCTTCGGCTTCCTGGCGGAGTACGAGGAGACCGCCCACGCCAAGGTGGAGTTCCTGCGCCACGCGCGCACGCGCGTCGTGCTGATGGACTCGAGCAAGGTGGGCGCCGGGCGGTCGTTTCTGCGCTTCGCCCGGCCCGACGGCATCGACGTGGTGATCATGGACCGCGACCCGGGTCGTCTGGTCGCCGACGCCTGTGCGGGCGGCGAGCGCGACGTCCGGGTCATCGAGGCCCTGGCCGACGATTGACGCGCGCCGCGCCGGTTCCTCGGGGTTTACGCGCGCTCGCGGCGGTTACGTACACTGCCGCACGTTCGACGTGCTTCTCGCCACGCACGTGACCTGCGGATTTTCTGACGAGAAGGTCATTTCAAAGATGCAACTGCGTACGTAACCGCCGCGTGTGTACGTAACCCGCGCGCTCACGCGACGGTGAGGGTGCCGCCGACGGAGTCGAGGGTGACGTCGAGCGCACCGTCGCCGGAGCGGTAGGTGGTCTCGTCCTGGCGGGTGATGCCGTCCCTGAGGCGCAGGTCGGGGCCGAGCGCCTCGGGCACGTGGAGGGTGAGGCCGGCGCCCGCGGGCAGGGTCAGCGTAGTGTCGCCGCTGACCGACGAGACGCGCAGCGAGCGCGGGAGGTCGTCTCCAAACTCCAGCGTCTGGCTTCCCGAAACGGTGCTGACCTCGAGCTCGCCGATCGTCGATGCGCTCAGCGCGTACGAGCCGCTCACGTCGGCCAGCTCGGCGCCGTCCGCCGTGACGCCGCTCAGCTCGACCGACGCGCTCACCGACGACACCGCGAGCTTCTCGCACGACAGGTCCCCCACGCTGACCCGTGCCGAGTCGGTCGCGAGCTCGATGCTTCCGAGGGCGGGGGCGCTGTCCTGCGGCAGCGTGATCGTGAGGCGCATGTCGGGATAGGCCCGCCCGCCGTCCGACCCGGGCAGGCCGTCGTCGACGACGAGGGTGTCTCCGCGCATCGTGAACGTGGCGCGCGTGGGATCCATTTCGTAGGTGCCGGCGGGCACCTCCTCGCGCACCTCCACGGCGTCGACGGGGCCGCGCTCCACGACGAGCGAGCCGCCGTGCCAGGTGACGTCCAGGCCGCGCACCCCGTCCGCCGCGAACGAGGCGTGCTCGGAGACGGGATCGGCGAGCGTGGTCGGCTCGCCGGAGGACGAGCAGCCCGAGAGCGAGATATCGATGCCGAGTGCCCCGTGGCTCGCGGCCACCATCAGGGGGAACCCGATGAACAGCACGATAAGCACAGCGGCAACGACGACCTTGGCCTTCTCGGCCCTTGTCAGATGGTCAAACGCCCTCATGGTCACGCACGCCCCTCTCCCTCGTCGCGCTCGTCGGCGCGGCGCTCGGCCTCGTCCATGATGCCGGCGAGCCACCGGTACACGGGAATGGTGAAGAACACCAGAAACGAGAAGGGCGCGCCGCCGAAGAGGGTGAGCACGAGCCAGAGCGCGACCATGCAGGTCGCGTAGGGAAACGAGCGCCAGCGCCCCCGCTCCCCGCCGCGGCCCTCCGCGCTCGCCCGCGCCACGTGCCGGCTCGCCTGCGTGGCGGCCTCGGCCGCCTGGGCCGCGGCGCGGCTGGCCTCGGCCGCTGCCTGGGCCGCCTGGGTCGCCGTCTCGCGATCGGCGCGGCGCTCGGCCTCGGCCTCGTCGCGGGCGCCGGCGCGCTCGGCGTTCTCGAACGCCACGTCATCCTTGATGTCGTCTCCCACGCGAAGGAGCTCGTCGAGGCTCACGCCGTACAGGCGCGCGAGCGCGATGAGGTTCTCGGTGTCCGGCGAGCTCTCCGCTCGCTCCCATTTTGACACGGCCTGGCGCGAGAGCCCCAGCTCGTGCGCGAGCGACTCCTGGCTGTAGCCCTTGGCGCGACGCAGCTCCGCGAGGCGCTGGGCGATCTCCACGTTCATGGTTGCTCCTGCATGACGCGCGCGGGCGGGGAGCCCGCGCTGACCCATCGTGTCGGTACCGTGCCCCTACCGTAGGGCCTGGGGTCCGAGCGGGCCAGCAAGTTTGGTGGGAATTTACGCAACTCTTGGTTGCGGGGCTCGTGAGCTGGGAAGATGCAGAAAAGGGACCGCCTCCGACGCGCGGGGGCGGTCCCTGGCAGGGCGGATGCGACGCGGCTGGCTACGCGCGGCCCACGGAGCCGAGGTTGGTCATGCGGACCTTGACGAGCTTGGTGATCTCCTCCATGCCCGGCTTGGCCGGCTTCTTGGGATCGAAGGCGTCGGGGTTCTCGGCCATGTAGCCCATGAAGCCGCGCATGTAGGCCTGGCGCAGCTCGGTGGCGTAGTTGACCTTGCAGATGCCGTTCTTGACGGCCTCAGCCACCTGCTCGTCGGGCACGCCGGAGGTGCCGTGGAGCACGAGCGGCACGTCCACGGCGGCGCGGATGGCCTTCACGACGTCTTGCTCGATGTGCGGGGTCTCGGTGTAGACGCCGTGCGCGGTGCCCACGCCGATGGCGAGCGAGGTGCAGCCGGTGCGCTCGACGAACTCGCGAGCCTCATCCGGGTCGGTGTAGGGGTTCTCGCCCTCCACGGCCGGGCCGTCGTCCTCCTTGCCGCCGACCTTGCCGAGCTCGGCCTCGACGGGTACGCCCATGGCGCGGCCAGCGTCGGCCACGGACTTGGTGAGGGCGATGTTGTCCTCGAAGGACTCGTGGGAGCCGTCGATCATGACGGAGGTGTAGCCCACGCGCAGGGCCTGCATGCAGCGGTCGTAGCCGTCGCCGTGGTCGAGGTGCAGCGCCACCGGCACGCTCGCGCGCTCGGCCGCGGCCTTGACCAGGCCGTGGAAGTAGTCCAGGCCGGCGAACTTCACGGTGCCGGGCGTGGTCTGCATGATCACCGGGGACTTGGTCTCCTCGGCGGCGGCGAGCACGGCCATGACGAACTCGAGGCTCTCGATGTTGAACGCGCCGACGGCGTAGTGGTTGGCCTGGGCGTCGAGCAGCATCTCCTTGGTGGTGACGAGCATCTAAGCTCCCTTCGGTTCGGGTACCTTGGGGCCATTGTACGAGGGCCGCGCCCGCCGCGGGCACGGCACGGGTCGCGGGCGGGCGCGCCTGGCCGGCAAAGGGCAAGCAAACGCAGGCGATGTGCTGCTGCGCAGATGGGACATCTCACAAGTTGGGCGGTTTTTGAGGGGTCCTGCGAGTAGCCGGCGGGTTCCGCATCGCAAAGAGCCAGCTCAGGGGCTTGCGCGTTTTTCGGAAACTTGGCGGCTGCTCCAAAAAGCGCCCAACTTGTGAGCGATGGCGATTGCCGCACGTTCACGAGCGCCCCTCCCGTCGGTCATTTGTCAAAAGGAAAGCAAAAGCACTGTGATAGATTGCCTTAAAGGAAAGCAAAGGAAACACAGTTCCGCCACATTTCAGCGAGGAGGTCACGCCGTGCCCAGGGACGCCGCGATGGGGCCCATGTCACCGGAGGAGCGCCGGGCCGCCATTCTCTCCATGCTCGACCGGGCCACGTCCGTCCAGGTGACGGAGCTTGCCGCGGCGTTCGGCGTCAGTCGCGTGACGGCCCGCGGCGACCTCGACGCCCTTGCGCGCGACGGCAAGCTGCGGCGCACCCATGGAGGCGCGGTCTCGCTCTCCAAGACGCTCACCGTCTCGGTGCAGGACCGCCGCGTCAACGTGAACGCGGAGGCCAAGCGCGCCATCGCCCAGCTCGCGGCGCCCTTCGTGGAGGACGGCGACTCCGTGCTCGTGGACTCCGGGACCACGGCGCTCGAGTTCGTGCGCGCCATCTCCGGGCGCGCAGGCGTCACGGTGGTCACCGACGACTTCACGATCGCCGACTACGTGGACCGCTCTGCGCCCGCGCTCGACGTCATCATGCTCGGCGGCAGCCTGCGCAAGGGGCACCGCTACACGGCCGGGCCCCTCGCGTGCCGCACCCTCGAGCTGCTCCATCCCGACAAGGCCTTCGTGACGCCGACCTCCTACGTGCCGGGTCGCGGCCTCATGACCAACAACCAGGACATGGCCGAGCTCAAGCGGGCGTTTCTCACCTGCGCGGACCGTACCTTCGTGCTCATGGACCACGCCAAGGTGCGCGCGCCGGGACTGCTGTGGTTCGGCACGCTCGCGTCGGCCGAGGCCGTGATCGTGGACGCCGACCCCGGGGGCCTCGTGGCCGCCGACGCCGCGGAGCTGGGCTGCCGCATCATATACTGAGGAAAACCGTCGCGCGCCGTGCGCGCTCTGAGGGGGAAGACCATGGCAGAGAAGCCCGTGAGGCTCGTCCTGACCGACATCGACGGCACCATCCTGCCGCGCGGCGCGCGCGAGGTGTCGCCGCGGACCCGCGCCGCCTTTCGCGCGGCGCGCGAGGCGGGCATCGAGGTGGGGCCGGCCAGCGGGCGCGGCTACGCCTGGGCCACGGGCTTCTTCGGCGACGACGTCGCGTGCTGTTCCACGGTGCTGGCCACCAACGGCATGCAGATCTACCTGCACGGCGAGAAGGTCCTCGAGCGGACGCTGCCCGCCGACGCCCTGGCGCGCGTGCGCTCGATCGTGGCCCAGACGCTGCACGCCGGTCTGCTCGTCTTCGACGACGCAACGCCGCTTCTGGTGGAGGGCACGCGCGAGGACCTGGCGCCGGCCTTCCCGACCTATGCCGAGGCCTGCGCGGATGCCGCCGAGCTGCCCGCCCTCCCCGTGGTCAAGGCCAACGTGTTCGTGGGCACGACGCCCGATGACATGGCCGCGCTGGTCGCGCGCCTGAACGCCGAGGTCACGGAGCTCTTCGTGGACCGCGCGATGCCCAGGTTCTCCAACATGCAGCCGCGCGGGTGGAACAAGGGCGCCGCGGTGCGCTGGCTCGCCGAGCGGCTGGGCGTGGGCCTCGACGAGGTGGTGGTCTTCGGCGACGCGGACAACGACCTGCCGATGTTCGAGGCGGTGCCCAACTCCGTGGCGGTGTCCGGCGCCACGCCCGAGGCCGCCGCCGCGGCGCGCTGGCACATCGGCGCCTGCGAGGACGACGCCGTGGCCGAGGCCATCGAGGCGCTCGCCCGCGGGGAGTGGCCGTTTGTGCGCTAGGGAACACGGTGCCCCGCGCGTCCTCGTGGTGGAGGACGACGCCGCGCTGTCCGAGGTGGTCTGCACCTTCCTCGGGCAGGAGGGCTACGCGTGCGTCCCGGCCTTCTCGGGTACCGAGGCGCTGCTCACCGTCGAGAAGGACCACGGCTTCGACCTGGTGATCCTCGACCTCATGCTCCCCGGCGTGCCGGGTGAGGAGCTCATCGGGCGCCTGCGCGCGGCCGGGGTGGTCGCGCCCGTGATCGTGACGTCGGCGAAGTCCGCCGTCACGGACCGCGTGGGCCTGCTGCGCGCGGGTGCCAGCGACTACCTGGTCAAGCCGTTCGACCTCGACGAGCTGCTCGCGCGCGTTGAGGTGCAGCTGCGCGCCGGGCGGTCGGCGCGTGCGGTCGGGGGACGCGCGCTGCGCCTGGGGCGCTGGGAGCTCGATTCCGCCGCGCGGACCTTCTCCGTGGACGGTGCGCCGCTGCGCCTCACGCGCACCGAGTTCGACATCCTCGCTGCGATGATGCGCGAGCCGGGCCGCGTCTTCACCAAGCGCGCCCTCTTCGAGCTCGTGCGCAACGAGGAGGCGCTCACCGACGAGCGCACCATCGCCACGCACGTGAGCAACCTGCGCGCCAAGCTGCGCGCGAGCGGCACCGACGACTACCTCCAGACCGTCTGGGGCATCGGCTTCAAGCTGGGGGCGTGAGACGAGAAGGTCCTGCTGCCAGGGCGTCCGGCCTTTGTCCCGCGCGCAGTTCTGCAGGCGCGCCCTGTGCGCCGAAGCTGTTTGAGCACGGGGCAAAGGCCGGACGCCGCGGCACGCCGCTCGTTCTTGTCAAAGTCTTGTAGCTTCCTGACGCCTTTCTCGACGCTCGCTGCGTATCGTGGGAGACAGCGAGAGGGGAGGCAGCCATGGGTGGCTACGCGATCGAGACCTCGGGTCTGAGCAAGTCCTTCCGCAGGGTGCGCGCGGTGCGCGACGCGGACCTGCACGTGCCGGCTGGCTCGGTGTACGGGCTGGTGGGGGCCAACGGGGCGGGCAAGACCACGCTGCTCGGGCTCGTGGCGGGGCTCGTGCGCCGCGACGCCGGATCGGTGCGCGTGCTCGGGCGCGACCTCGCGTCCGGCGAGGCGCACCCGCGCGTGGGCGCGCTCGTCGGGGCGCCGGCCGTCTACGGTCGGCTCGACGCGTTCGAGAACCTCATGAACCGCGCGCTCGTGCTCGGCCTGCCCGATCCGGTCCGTGCCTGTCGCGAGGCGCTCGCCGCGGTGGGCCTCTCCGAGCACACGGCCGGCGACGGGCGCGCCCGTGCGCTCTGGCCGCGCGGCGACTACGTGGAGGATCTCTCCACCGGCCAGCTCCAGCGCCTCGGCGCAGCGCTCGCGCTGCTCGGCGACCCCGAGGTCCTGCTGCTCGACGAGCCCACGCGCGGTATCGACCCGTCGGGGGCGGCCGCGCTGCGCGACCTCGTCGCCCGCCTCGCCCGCGAGCGCGGTGTGACCGTGGTCGTGAGCTCGCACGACCTCGCGCACCTCGGCCGCATCTGCACGCACTACGGCGTCATGCGCGGCGGCTTCCTCGTCCGCGAGCTCACGGCCGACGAGCTGGCCGACGCCTGCTCCGTGCGCCTCACGCTGCGGGTGGACGCGCCGGAGCGCGCGGTGGCGACCCTCGCCGAGGAGCTGCCCGGCCTCACGGTGCGCGTCCTCCCCGACGACGCGCTCGTCGTGCGCGCGCCGGGCGGCGGCGAGCCGGACCGGACGGTGCTCGCCCGCGTCCTTCTCGACGCGGGCATCGCGGTGAGCGAGCTGTCCGTCTCGGCGCCCGACCTGGAGGGCGAGCTTACGCGCATCATCGACGGGCGCGAGGACGCGTCCGCGGACGGCGAGAAGGGACGGTGAGCCCCATGCTCAACCAGATTCGCTCGACGCTCTACCTGCTCTCGCGCGACGCCTACCTCAAGGGCGCGGTGGTCCTGCCGATGCTCGTTCTGGCCGTCATGCTGGGCATCCCGGCGCTGGTTGCCCTGAACGGGACAAGCACCATGGCGGTCCTCTGGGGTTCGCTGGTCCGGATGCTGCTCAGCGTGGGCACGGTCTTTGGATCCGCGTTCGCGATGACGGGCCTCGTCACGCACGACACGGCGACGAGGGGGCTGCGCGCCGCGTGTCTGGCCGAGCGCGGTCGCGGGCGCTACGTGGCGTCGCGCCTGCTCGCGGCCGGGGCAGTGGCGCTCGCGCTCGCGGCGTGGTCGTCGCTGCTCGCGCTCGTCTGCCGCCTGCTCCCCGGCGTGAGTGGCTACTCTCCGCTCATGGTTCCGAGCTCGGCGGACGGCCCGGCGTCGCTCGGCGAGCTCGTCCCCTGGGCCCTCGTGGCGGCGTTCGTCGGGTGGGCGTACTCGGCCGTGGGGATGCTGCTCGTCTGGGCGCGCGAGGACGGCCTGGGCTTCCTCGGCGTCTGCGTCCTCACGTTCCTGCTGGTGAGCGGCATCCTCGAGAGCCTGCTGTCCACGCTCGCCCTCATCGTGTGCGCGGCGCTCTCCGCCGACCCCACCGTGCAGCTGGGTCTGTTCGTGAGCTGCCTGCCGTCCGGCGCGTGGGCGATGGGCGCGCTCCCGCTCGTCTCGGGCGACTCGGCGCGCGCCGCGCTCGTTCTGGTGGTGCCGCTCGTCTGGGTGGCGCTCGGCGGGGCGCTCTCGTGGGCGAGGCTGGCGAGAAGGAACCTCTGATGGTCGCCGCCCTCGCCGTCGCCCTCGCGGCGGCGCTCGTCGCGCTCGTCGGGCTCGTGGTGCGCGACCGGGCGCGGCGGCGCGACCTGCGGGTGCTCGCCGAGCTGCTCGACCGCGCGGGCGAAGTCCCAGCAGCCCGCGCGCGCCTGACCTCGGCCGACCCCGACACGCGCGAGCTCGCCCGTGCCGTTGACCGTCATCTCGAGGCCGATGCGACTGCCGCCTCTGCGCGCCGCTCCGCCGACGAGCGCCTCCGCGAGCAGCTCTCCGCGCTCAGCCACGACCTGCGCACGCCGCTCGCCGGGGCGCTCGGATACCTGCAGCTCGCGGACCGCGCCGAGGACCGGTCCGCCGCCGCGCGCTATCTCGACGGCGCGCGCGGTCGTCTCGGCGACCTGCGCGCGCTGACCGACGACCTCTTTGTCTACGCGCGCGCGTCCGACCCGTCCTTCTCGCCGGAGCTCGTGCCGTGCGACCTGGGCGCCGCGGCGGGGGAGGCGCTGGCGGCGCGCTACGGGGCGCTCTCCGCGCGCGGCTGGGAGCCCGAGGTCGAGCTCGACGAGTCGGCGCCGCCCGTGCTGGCGGATCCTGACGCGCTCGCGCGCGTGGTGGCAAACCTGTTGGACAACGCCCTCGCGCACGGATTCGGCGCGCCGCGCGTGCGCGTGGCCGGCACGGAGCTCGTCGTGGAGAACCCCGTGGACGCCGCCGTGGCCGCCCGGCTCGACGTCGCGCGCCTGACCGAGCGCTTCTACCAGGGGGACCCGTCCCGCGCGGGCGGCGGCACCGGGCTCGGGCTCGCCGTTGCCCGCGCGCTCGCCGAGTCGATGGGAGGGAGCCTCGAGGTCGCCGTGCTTCTCGACCCGCCGACCTTCTCGGCACGCGTGGTCTTTCCCACGGCGCCTCACTCGTGATCGCGGGCTGCGCCCTCCGCACCTTCAGATTGCTTGAGCATGTCGAGAATCGCCAAACGATGGTCCTTTCGGCCCCGTTTTGGCGATTATCGACATGCTCAAGGTCTCTGAAAGCACTTACTGATCCGAGGTCCTGGCCTGCGTGAGGCGAGGTGCCCCGGGCGAGAAGCGCGTGGCGAGAAGGACCGCCCTACGCCACACGCTCGACGGTCGTTTGGGCGCGCAGCTCCTCGGCCACGGCCATGTCGAAGTGACCGGTGCTCGGCGTGAGGCAGTTGGCGCTCGCACAGCTCATGGCGTACGCGAGGCAGTCGGCCGCGCCCAGGCCACGCGCCATGGCGACCGCGAAGGCACCGACCATCGTGTCGCCGGAGCCCACAGGGTTCACGACCTCGATTTTGGGCGCGCGCCCGCGGAAGACGCCCTCGTCGCAGGCCATGACCGAGCCGTCGCCGCCGAGCGAAATCACCACGCGCTCGATGCCGTGGGTCTCGTGCACCTCGCGCGCGGCGGCCACGATCTCGTCGATGGACTCGGGCTTGCGGCCCAGGATCGCGCAGATCTCATCGGTGTTGGGCTTGATCATAGCGGGGCGGGCGGCCAGGCTCCCCACGAGCAGCTTGCCCGAGGTGTCCAGGATCGCCCGCGCGCCCGCCTCGCGCACCACGCGCACGAGCTCCAGGTAGATGTCATCGCCCGCGCCCGCCGGCGCGCTGCCGTTGAACGTCACCACGTCCGCCTTGGCCGCGACCTCGGCGATCTTGGCGCGCATCGCGGCCAGCTCGCACTCGCTGACGGGGCGCCCGGGCTCCAGGAACTCGGTGGAGCGCCCGTCGGGCTCGAGCACGTTGACGCAGCAGCGGGTCTCGCTCGACACCCGCACGAAGTCGTGATCTATGCCGTCGGCATCGAGCAGCTCGCAGAGGAGCCGGCCGTTGTTGCCGCCCACGAAGCCCGTGGCCAGCACGTGCTCGCCGCAGGTGGCCACCGCGCGGGCGGCGTTGAGCCCTTTGCCGCCGGCGTTGTCGATGCACGTCTCGACGCGCATGACCGTGCCGTCCACGAGCGGGCACGCGAGCTGGTAGGCCTTGTCGATGGACGCGTTGAGCGTGACGGTTGCGATCATGGGTCCGGGCTCCCCTCGGTCGAAGTGCGTATCTCCCGCATCTTATCGCCGCGTCGCGACGGGCGCGCCCCGCGTCCCGCCCGGCCCGCCCTTTCGAATCCTTGCGTTTCGCCCCCGGGCCGCGGCGTGCGGCGCGCTCGCGGCGCCCGATTGGGCCATCCGTTGCAACAATAACGCGCAGCTCATAAAAATTTCAGCGCGTCAAGGTACTCATGAAGTAATACCAGTTGGTCCAAAATGTGAAGGTGCAGAAAAGCAAGGAAACGTAAGTGCCCCCAGCTCGAAACAGGTTCGAAGTCGGGGGAAACATGCGTTTACCCCCAGGAAAAGACCAGATAAAACCCACCGTCTAAGGTGAACGGTAGCAAATCGCCCCCCAGCGGCAGTTTGTACGAGTTTGCAGGAATCATGGAGGAAAAGTGAGGCCTTTCAGCTAGAGTGGGTTAATCAGAGCATTGGTTGTAACCAGTTACACGAACGCCTCGAACTAAGGAGCGCGCAATGGTCGGCTGCATTCTCACTGGTCACGGAATATTCGCGGAGGGGGTCGGCAGCGCCCTTGAGATGGTCGGCGGCCCGCAGGACGACTTCTCGGTGGTCACGTTCCTCGAGGACGAGGCCGCCGAGTTCCCCGACAGGATCGCCGGCGAGATCGCCCGTCTCGTCGAGAAGTGCGGCGAGGTCGTGGTCTTCTGCGACCTGCTCGGCGGCACCCCGTTCAACCAGGCCATGATGGTCGCCGCCTCCACGCCCGGCGTCCAGGTGGTCACCGGCGTCAACCTCCCGATGCTGCTCGAGTGCGTGCCGATGCGCACCGACGCCACCACGGCCGACGAGATCGTGGCCACGGCGGTGGAGATCGGCCGCATGGGCATCGACCATCCGGTGCTCGACGCCTCCGCCACCGACGAGCCCGAGGACGGTGACGGTATCTGATGCCCCAGAGCCTGCTCGACAACATCCTCGCCTCGTCGATCGTCCTGGCGGTCTTCCTGCTCATCATGGGCGTGGTCCTCACCGTCTGGTCCTACGTCAAGGGCCGCAAGAAGCGGCAGTACTTCGCCCAGGTCCACAAGGAGCTGGCGCCCGGCCAGGAGGTCATGTTCGGCGGCGGCATCTTCGGCGTGGTCAAGGAGGTCAACGGCGACCGCGTGACCGTCAAGGTCCGCTCCGGCGCCATGCTCGACGTCTCGCGCTACGCCATCCAGCAGATCGACCAGTAGGAAACGGGCGCGAAGAGGGTCGCCCCCTTCGCGCGGACAGAGAAAGGAAGAGAAACATGGCAGAGCCCAACATTCTCCTCACCCGCATCGACAACCGCCTCATCCACGGCCAGGTGGCCACCCAGTGGAACTCCACGCTCGGCTCCAACCTGATCCTCGTGGCCAACGACGAGGTCTCCACCAACACGATGCGCCAGAACCTCATGAAGATGGCTGCCCCCACGGGCGTCGCCACCAGGTTCTTCTCGCTTCAGCACACCATCGACATCATCAGCAAGGCGTCGCCGAAGCAGAAGATATTCATCATTGCCGAGAACCCCGAGGATGTGCTCACGCTCGTCAAGGGCGGCGTGCCCATCAAGAAGGTGAACATCGGCAACATGCACATGGCTGAGGGCAAGCGGCAGGTCGCCACTTCGGTCGCGGTGAGCGACGAGGACGTCGCTGCCTTCAAGGAGCTCCAGGAAAGGGGGGTCGAGCTGGAGATCAGGCGCGTTCCGAGCACGCCGGTCGAGGACATCAACAAGCTGTTTGCATAAGCGACCGCACGACCCGTCCGGGCGTCCCGGCGCCCGAGCGGCACGGAAAACCTTCGCGTAAGGAAACCCTGAAAGGAGGAGCATTAGATGGACGTCTCAATCGTTCAGATCGTCCTGATCTTCATCGTCACGTTTATCGCGGCAATCGATCAGTTCGACTTCCTTGAGTCGCTGTACCAGCCGATCGTGACTGGTGCCGTCGTCGGTGCTATCCTCGGTGACCTCAACACCGGCCTGGTCGTTGGTGGCACCTATCAGCTCATGACCATCGGCAACATGCCGATCGGCGGTGCGCAGCCGCCCAACGCCGTCATCGGCGGCATCATGGCTGCCATCTTCGCGTGCACGCTCGACAACGTCGACGCCAACGCGGCCGTCGCCCTCGCCATCCCGTTCGCCCTGCTCGGCCAGTACGGCGTGACGCTGTTCTTCACGCTCCGCGCGCCCCTGCTCGAGTTCTTCCGCGGCTGCGCGGTCAAGGCGGACACCAAGGGCATCACCAAGTGGACCGTGGTCTCCGAGGCCATTCTCGGTCTGCTCTTCGCCTTCATCGTGACGCTGTTCTTCATCGGCGGCCAGACCTTCGGCCAGCAGGTCGTTGACGCGATCCCCGAGTGGCTCAACAACGGCCTCTCCGCCGCCGGCAACATGATGAAGTTCGTTGGCTTCGCGATCCTGCTCAAGATCATGATGAGCCGCGACATGTGGGGCTTCTTCTTCATGGGCTTCGGCCTCGCCCTCATCGCGAGCAACATCCCGGCCATCTCCGGCCCGGCCCTGCTCATCCTCACCCTCATCGGCTTCGGCATCGCCTTCTGGGACTTCCAGCAGCAGACCGAGCTGAAGGGCGCTGTCTCTGACGGAGGTGACTTCTCCGATGGCATCTAAGACTGAGTTCGAGGTTCCGGCGCAGTATGAGGATCTCACCCCGGCGCCAAACGTTGACCAGAAGACGCTGAACCGCATGGCTCTGCGCTCCTACTGGCTCCAGTCCTCGTTCAACTACGAGACCATGCAGTCCGGCGGCTGGCTCTTCGCCATGATCCCCGGCCTCGAGAAGGTCCACACGAACAAGAACGACCTCGCGGCGTCGATGTACCACAACCTGGACTTCATCAACACGCACCCGTTCCTCGTGACCTTCGTCATGGGCATCGTGCTCGCCCTCGAGCAGAACAAGGTCGACACCCAGACCATCCGCGCCGTCCGCATCTCCGCGGCCTCGCCGCTCGGCGGCATCGGCGACGCCCTGTTCTGGCTGACGCTCGTGCCGATCACGGCCGGCATCACCTCCAACATGGCCATCGAGGGCAACCTCGCCGCGCCGATCATCTTCCTGCTCGTGTTCAACATCGCGCAGGCTGCCTGCCGCTTCGGCCTGATGAACTGGTCGTACAAGGTCGGCACCGCCGCCATCGACGCGCTGACCGCCAACATGCAGGCGTTCACCCGTGCCGCCTCCATCCTCGGCGTCTTCGTCGTGGGCGCGCTGACGGTCACGATGGGCACCACCCAGATCAACCTCGCCATCCCCAACGGCACCACCCGTGGCCTCGCCGCCACGACCGTGGTCGTGTCCAACGAGGAGGCCCAGAACTTCGCGGACCTCGCCGTTGACACCGAGACCGCCGAGGCCGGCACCCTCGCCATGACCGACATGGAGGGCAACCCGCTCACCGCGGCCGACGCCGAGGGCAACGCCGTCGAGACCGGCATCGTCGACCTGGGCAACGGCATGAGCCAGGTCACCTACGGCACCGTCACCGAGGACGCTGTCAGCTACTCCGTGGCCGACACCCTCGACTCCGTGCTGCCCAAGCTCGTCCCGCTGGCGCTCGTGCTGATGCTCTACTTCCTCTTCGCGAAGAAGAACTTCACGCCGCTGAAGGGCATCGTCCTGCTGCTCATCATCGGCATCGTGGGCGCCCTGCCGCTCAACGAGTGGCTCGGCCTCGCGTGGTGGCCCGCTACCGGCATCTGGTAGTCGCGCAACCCCGGGCGGGGAGGCGCGCGACGTCGCTCGCGCGTCACCCCGCCCCTCTTGTCTCTCGTCCCGCCGTATGGCCGGACCGCGTGTCGGATGGCAGGACCGTCCGACCCGCGACCTGGGCATATCGCGTCCGTTCGAAAGGGGCCCCGTGTCCGGCGTCACAAAGAAGCAACCGCTCTACGACCAGCTCGTGGACCTGCTCCGCGAGAAGATCGACAGTGAGCTCGAGCCCGGCGACCTGCTGCCCTCCGAGCGCGAGCTTTCGGAGCGCTACGGGCTCTCGCGCACCACGGTGCGCCTGGCCCTGCGCGAGCTCGAGTCGCTCGGGCTCATCACGCGCGTCCACGGCAAGGGCACCTTCGTGGCCGACTGCACCCGCGAGGCCACCAACCTCATGGGTGCCTACAGCTTCACCGAGCAGATGCGCGGCCTCGGTCGCGTGCCCAAGACCACGATCCTGGAGTTCGACGTCCGCGAGGCCACCAAGACGCTCGCGGAGCACCTCGGCGTGCGACTGGGCGACAAGCTCTTCCGCATGCGCCGGCTGCGCCTCGCCGACGACGTGCCCATGATGGTCGAGCGCACCTACCTGCCCGCCGCCGAGTTCGGCGGCCTCACGCGCGAGCTTCTCGCCTCGCGTCCGCTCTATGACATCATGGAGCAGGTCTATCACGAGAAGATCAGCTCGGCCGAGGAGGAGTTCTACGCCTCCATCGCCCGCAGCGCGGATGCCGGTCTGCTCGACATCCCCGAGGGCGCGCCGGTGCTCGAGCTCGTGCGCACCACCAGAAACGATCGCGGCGTGATCGTCGAGTACACGCACAGCGTGGCCCGCGCCGACCAGTTCAAGTACAAGGTCACGCACGTACGGAGCTAGGCCGCGGCCTAGGGAAGGGAGCACTGCACATGTTCGAGAAGGACGTCGAGTCCCTCACCAAGCTGGGGGCGCAGATCACCACCGCCGAGATCGCCCAGCAGCCTGAGCTGTGGCGCGACACCCTCAAGATCTACCAGGACAACGCGGAGGCCGTCGAGGCGTTTCTCGCCGAGGCCCGCGCGATGGGAGAGAGCCGCCTCAGCGTGGTCTTCACCGGCGCCGGCACCTCCGACTACGTGGGCGACACCGTGGCTCCCTACCTGCGCCACGCCGGCGACGCCTCGCTCTACGACTTCAAGCCCGTGGCCACCACCGACATCGTCTCGGCGCCGCGCGACTTCCTGAACCCCGATGAGCCCACGCTGCTCGTCTCGTTCGCGCGCTCAGGCAACAGCCCCGAGTCGCTGGCCGCCGTGCAGGTGGCCAAGACGTTCGTGAAGAACGTGCGCTTCCTCAACATCACGTGCGCTCCCGAGGGGCGTCTCGCCGTCGAGTCCGCCGACGACCCGGCCGCCCTCACGCTGCTCATCCCGCGCGCCAACGACAAGGGCTTCGCGATGACCGGCTCCTACAGCTGCATGGAGCTGCTCTCCGCGCTGATCTTCGACACCGCCCCCCTGGACGAGAAGGCCGCGTGGGTCGAGACCGCCGCGCGCATGGGCGAGGCCGTGGTGGCGCGCGAGGGCGAGGTCGCCGATTTCCTTGCCGGTGACTTCAACCGCGTGACCTATCTGGGCTCCGGCTCCTTCGTGGGCCTGGCGCAGGAGAGCCAGCTCAAGATCCTGGAGCTGGCGCACGGCCTGGTGGCCACCTCCTGGGACAGCTCGATGGGCTATCGCCACGGGCCCAAGAGCTTCGTGGACGAGAAGACCCTCGTCTTCGTCTTCATGAGCAACGACCCCTATACCCGCCAGTACGACCTCGACATCCTGAACGAGATCGCCGGCGACGAGATCGCGCAGCGCACCATCGCCGTCCAGCAGGACGCCGGCACGCTCTTCGAGGGCGACGCGTTCACCTTCGTCGGCGAGCCGACGCTGCCCGAGGCCTACCTCGCGCTGCCGTTCGTGATGGTGGCGCAGACGGTCTCGCTGCTCAACTCCGTGCGCGTGGGCAACACGCCCGACACGCCGAGCCCCACCGGCACCGTCAACCGCGTGGTCAAGGGCGTCACCATCCACCCCTTCGAGTCCTGATGTGGAAAAGTGTGGAAA
This sequence comes from Thermophilibacter sp., assembly GCF_966187215.1. Lineage (NCBI taxonomy): Bacteria > Bacillati > Actinomycetota > Coriobacteriia > Coriobacteriales > Atopobiaceae > Thermophilibacter > Thermophilibacter sp. The sequence continues at coordinate 12,978 of NZ_CBIFYV010000040.1, read as the reverse complement.
AGGGACAGTCCCTTTTCCACATAGTTAAGGAGCGAGACATGAGCACCTTTGCCATCAAGGCGGACCGCTTCGTGCTGCCCGGCGCCACCATGGCCGGCGGCTACCTCACCGTGACCGACGGCGTCTTCGGCACCTGGTCTGAGGAGGCGCCCGACTGCGAGATCCATGACCTCACGGGCTGCGTCGTGGGCCCGGGCCTGGTGGACACGCACATCCACGGCTTCTTCAACCACGCCACCACCGACCGCGAGGCCGCCGGCATCAACGCCTCGAGCGAGGAGCTGGCGCGCCGCGGCACCACCTGCTGGCTGCCGACCACGTTCACCGAGTCCGTCGAGCAGATCGAGGGCTCCTGCGCCGCCATCGCCGAGGCCGACGAGAGCCGGGGCGAGGACTTCGTGGGCGCGCGCATCGGCGGCATCTACCTGGAGGGGCCGTTCTTCACCGAGGCCCACGTGGGCGCGCAGAACCCGGCCTACCTGATCGACCCGAGCGTCGAGGCGTTCGACCGCTGGCAGAGGGCCGCCGGCGGGCGCATCGTCAAGAGCGCGCTCGCGGCCGAGCGCGACGGCGCGTGCCCGTACTGCGCCGCGCTCGCCGCCCGCGGCGTGGTGACCTGCATCGGCCACTCCGACGCCACCTACGACCAGGCGCTCGCCGCGGTCAACTCCGGCGCGAGCTGCTTCGTGCACACCTACAACGGCCAGCGCGGTCTGCACCACCGCGACCCGGGCGTGACGGGCACGGCCATGACCACGCGCAACACCTACGCCGAGATCATCTGCGACGGCCGCCACGTGGTGCCCGCCGCCATCAAGGCGCTCGTGGACGCCAAGGGCTGGGAGCGCACGGTGCTCATCACCGACTGCCTGGGCTGCGGCGGCATGCCCGAGGGCGAGTACATGTCCGGCGGCCTGCCCGTGGTGATGAAGGGCGGCCTGTGCTACCTGCGCAACGAGGACGGCACCACCGGCTCGATCGCGGGCTCGGTGCTGACGCTCGCGCAGGGCGTCAAGAACATGGTGGACTGGCAGATCGTGACCGCCGACCAGGCCATCCGCATGGCCACCGAGGTCGCGGCCCGCTCGGCGCGCATCGACGACCGATTTGGCCTCATCCTGCCCGGTCGCGCCGCCGACCTCACGGTCTTCAACGCCGACATGACGCTCGCGGCCACCTACGTGGGCGGGAGGCTCGTGGCGTAGCGCCCGGGTCCAGAGATCGCGTGTGGCGGGGCGGGTGCCTTCGGGTGCCCGCCCGTTCCGTGCGCGGCGAGGCGTCACTCTCGTTCCGGTTCCTGTGTCCCGGCTCTTCTCGGGCATTAACCCGCAAATTCTGACATTCACAAACCTTAATCCTGCGATTATATGAATGTGAAATCATTTTTTACGGGTTATTGCGGAGCGTGGGCGAGAAGGGCGCGGGGCAGGCGGGCGAGAAGGGCGCCGGCCGTCCTCCTAAGAGTTTCGTCACGTTGGGCGGCGCCGCGCCGGGGCGGCGGCACGGCCGGGTATGATGGGACGACCACACGGGGAGGAGGCACCGGTGTCGCTCGGACGTGGGGACAGACGCTCGAAGCCGCGCCGGCGGGGCGCCCTGCTCGCCCTGCTCGTGGCCGTCGCGGTGCTCGACAGCGCCACGCTCGCGGGCGCCGCGGTGCTGCACGCCCGCCGGCTCGACCGCGTGAGCGGCTCGAACGCGGTGAGCGCGCCCGCGCTCGACGCGGACGACGGCGCGACGGGCGCCTTCACCGCAACCGTTGACTACGCCGCGCTCTTCTCGGCCGACGGCCACCAGGTCTCCTCGGAGGTCGCCTGGGACGACGACTGGTTCTTCTCGGACCCCACCTCCTACAACCACGAGCTCGCGCACACCTGCGCCGTGCTCAGCGCCGTGGCCAACGCCGAGAGCGCCTACTACCAGCAGGGTTCCGACGCGCCCCCCTATGCCGAGCGGGCCTTCGCGCAGCTGGGCTTCGACGAGGTGTGCACCGACTCGTATCGCTACCGCAGCGAGGTGCTCGACGAGGTGCTCGGCGTGGTCGAGGGCAACGACGTGGTGGCCTACACGCTGGCCACCAAGCGCGTGCGCTCCTCGGTCACGGGTGAGGAGAGGCTCCTCACGGTGGTGGCGGTGCGCGGGTCGTACGGCTCGGAGTGGCTCTCCAACGCGCGGCTGGGCGACGGCTCCGGGGACGACGGGGACCATCTGGGCTTCACGCTCGCCGCGCAAGAGATCGCGGCGGACCTCGAGGAGCGCGCCGCGAGCGACGACTCGGGCCTCGAGCGGGTCTACCTGTTCTGCGGGCACAGCCGCGGCGGCGCCGTGGCGAGCCTCTTGGCCAGCTACGCGGACGACGCGGCGTCCGGTGCTCACGCGCTGACCTCGGCGGACGACGTGTACGCCTACGCCTTTGCCACGCCGCGCTGCACCACCGCCGCCGACGCCCGCGACGCGCGCTACGACAACGTCTTCAACGTGCTCAACCCCTCCGACGTGGTCCCGATGCTGCTGCCGGCCGCGTGGGGCTACGACCGCTACGGCCGGGACGTGTGGCTGCCCGCGCTGGACGGCGCCTCGGCGCGCGACGCGGAGCTGGCCGGTGCCATGAGCGAGGCGTATGCGCGGACCATGGGCTCGGCGTGCCCCTGCGAGCCAGGCGACCGGGCGGCGGCCGAGGCGCTCGTGGCCGGCGTGGTCGCCGGCGCCTCGGGCCCCGAGGAGCTGCTCACGCCGTCCGGGCTGGGCGGGCTCGCCGGCTCCTGCCTGGGTGCGGACTGGGGCCAGCTGCTGACCGACCACTACCCCAACACCTACGTCGCCTGGCTCGAGGCCACGAGCGCCGGCGACCTCACGCTATCCTGACGCCGCGACCGGCACGCCGCGGTGGCCGCTCCGTCGCGTCCCGCCCGTATCCTTCTCGCCCGCCTGTCGTGTCCCGCGCCGGCCCTTCTCGCCGCGTGCCGCACCCGTCGGTCCTTCTCGCCACGCCTCCCGCATCGCTGCCCCGCGCAAACAACCCGCAAAAAATGATTTTATAATCATATAATCGCAGGATTAAGGTTTGTAAATGTCAGATTTTGCGGGTTATTGACCGCATGCCGAGAAGCCCGTCCCGTCGCGGCGCAGCAGTCGCCAAGCCATCTGTTTTTTTGAACACACCGTTCAAAAAACCGACCCGTGGCGTGCGGAAACGGGTAGAGTCCATCCGGTCAGGACATCGGACGATTGGCGTGCGCATGGGTGAGGCGAGAAGGACGCTCGACGTCGGCATCGACGTCGGGTCGACGACGGTGAAGGTCGTGGCGCTGGAGGGGACGGGAGGCGACCGCACACCGGTCTTCTCGCGCTACGTGCGCCATGGCGCGCGGCAGGCGGCCACGGCGGCGGATCTCATCGAGGAGCTCGCCGCGCGGTTCCCCGACGCCGAGCTACGCGCCGCGCTCAGCGGGTCGGGCGCCTCGGCGCTCGCCGACGCGCTGGGCCTGCCCTTCGTGCAGGAGGTCGTGGCCAACTCGATCGCCGTGCGCGCCCGCCACCCCGAGGCGCGCTGCGCCATCGAGCTGGGCGGCCAGGACGCCAAGATCGTCTTCTTCGATCGCGACCCCAACTCCGGCGAGCTCACGGTCTCCAACATGCGCATGAACGGCTCGTGCGCGGGCGGCACCGGCGCCTTCGTGGACGAGATCGCGTCGCTTCTGGACGTGCCGGCGGAGGACTTCGACGCGCTCGCGGCGGCGGGCACCACGGTCCACGACATCTCGGGCCGCTGCGGCGTCTACGCCAAGACCGACATCCAGCCGCTGATCAACCAGGGCGTGCCCAAGTCCGACATTGCGCTCTCCTCGCTGCACGCCATCGCCAAGCAGACCATCGGCGGCCTGGCGCAGGGCCTCGACATCGTGCCTCCGGTGGTCTTCGAGGGCGGCCCGCTCACGTTCAATCCCACGCTCGTGCGCGTCTTCGCCGAGCGGCTGGGCCTCTCCGACCGAGAGGTCATCGTGCCGGAGCACGCCGAGACCATGATCGCGCTCGGCGCCGCGCTGGCCGTGGACGACCTCTTCTCGGGCCGCGACCGGGCGCTCGACCCCGCGACCGCGGTGCCGCGCCTGCGCGAGCTGGACCGCCACCCGGCGGCGGTCGCGGACGCCGACGCCGCGCCGCCGTTCTTCTCGTCCGACGCCGAGCGCCGCCGCTTCGAGGAGCGCCACGCCGTGCCGGGCGAGGCCCCGCACGAGCCGTCGCCGGGCGAGGTGGTGCGCGCCTACCTGGGCATCGACTCCGGCTCGACTACCACCAAGTTCGCCCTGGTGGGCGAGGACGGCCAGCTCGTGGACTCGTTCTACTCGTCCAACGAGGGCGAGCCGCTCGACGTGGCCGTGGCGGCCCTGCGCGAGCTGCGCGACCGCTACCGCAGCCACGGAGCGCTCCTGCAGATCCTGGGCGTGGGCACCACCGGCTACGGCGAGCTGCTCTTCGCGCGCGCCCTCCAGGCCGACTACCACGTGGTCGAGACCGTGGCGCACGCCCACGCGGCCCGCGAGCTGGTACCGGACGCCACCTTCGTGCTGGACATCGGCGGACAGGACATGAAGGCCATCTGGCTGGACCACGGCGTCATCACCAACGTGGTGGTCAACGAGGCGTGCTCGTCGGGCTGCGGCTCGTTTTTGGAGACCTTCGCCAGCTCGCTGGGCATCCCCGCCGAGAAGATCGCGGAGGCTGCCTTCCGCTCGCAGGCGCCGGCGCGCCTGGGCAGCCGCTGCACCGTCTTCATGACGAGCAGCGTGGTGAGCGAGCAGCGCAACGGCAAGACCCCCGACGACATCATGGCCGGCCTCTGCCGCTCGATCATCGAGAACGTCTTCACCAAGGTCATCCGCGTGCCGAGCATGGACGCGCTGGGCGAGAGGATCGTGGTGCAGGGCGGCACCTTCAGAAACGACGCCGTGCTGCGCGCCTTCGAGCAGCGCGTTGGCCGCCCCGTCACGCGCGCGCCGCACGCGGGGCTCATGGGCGCCATCGGCGTCGCCGAGCTCGTGCGCGAGCGCATGGGCGCCGCCGCGCGCGAGAGCGGCCACCCGGTGACCTCCACGTTCATCGGTCTGTCCGCGCTCGACGACTTCACCTACACCACCGAGTCCAACCTGCCGTGCCCGTTCTGCGCCAACCACTGCCGGCGCACGCGCGTGAGCTTCTCCACCGGCGGCGGCTGGGTGACCGGCAACCGCTGTCCGCGCGGCGAGGTCGTGGGCGACCCCACCGACCAGGACGTCCGCGCCCGCGAGCGCGCCGTCCGCGAGCGCACCGCGCGCGTGCCCGACCTCTTCCGCGAGCGCGAGCGGATGCTCTTCGAGAAGTACCCGGTGAGGTCCGTGCGCGACCTCGGCGACGAGGCGCCGGTGATCGGCATGCCGCGCGTGCTGTCGCTGTGGGAGTGGGCGCCGTTCTGGACCACGCTCGTGCGCGCCGTGGGCTACCGCGTGCGCCTCTCGCACAAGAGCACGCGCGCGATGTACGAGGAGGGCCTGCCGGCCGTGACCTCCGACACCGTGTGCTTTCCGGCCAAGCTCGTCCACGGCCACCTGCGCGATCTGCACAAGGCGGGCGTGGACCGCATCCTCATGCCGTCGGTGACCACCGTGCCCTCGGACAACGCCTCCGAGACAAGCCACTCGATGTGCGCGGTGGTCAAGGGCTATCCGCTCGTGGTGCGCAACTCCGACAACCCCGAGCGCCGCTGGGACACCCCGCTCGACGCGCCGCTCTTCCACTGGTACACCACCGAGGACCGCGACCGCCAGCTCGGCGCGTGGCTCAGGGAGTGGGCGGGCGTCACCGACGAGCAGGCGGCCGACGCCATCCGCCAGGCCGCTGCCGCGCAGGCGAGCTTCCGCGAGCGCCTGGAGGCGCGCGGGCGCGAGGTCCTGTCCGCGGCGCGCGAGCGCGGGGAGTACGCCGTGGTTCTCGCCAGTCGGCCGTACCAGAACGACGCCCTGGTCAACCACGACCTCCCGCGCATGTTCGCGGACGCGGGGATCGCGGTGCTCACCGCCGACGCGGTGCCCGGCGTCCATGACGTGGACCTCTCGCGCAGCCGCATCGACGTGGTCAACAACTTCCACGAGCGGATCCTGGGCGCGGCCCTTCTCGCCGCGCGCGACGACGCGCTCGAGTTCGTGCAGCTCGTGAGCTTTGGCTGCGGGCACGACGCCTACCTCTCGGACGAGGTCGTCCGCCTGATGGGGGAGACGTCCGAGAAGACGCCGCTCATCCTCAAGCTCGACGAGTCCGACGCCACCGGCCCCCTGCAGATCCGCGTGCGCTCCTTCGTGGAGACGGTCCGCGAGCGCCGGGCCACGCGCGCGGCCGAGGGCGACGCCGCCCCCGCCCCGCGCGAGCTGCCCGACCCGTACCCGCAGAAGTTCGAGCGGGGCGACGAGAGGCGCCTCACCGTGCTCACGCCCAACACGTCGCACGCGTTCAGCCGCATCATGTCCGCGTCGGTGCGCCGCCAGGGCGTCAACGCGGTGCCGTTGCCCGTGGGTCGCGAGGAGGCCATCCGCCTGGGCAAGCGCTACGTGCACAACGACATCTGCTTCCCGGCCCAGATCGTGATCGGCGAGGCGCTGGCCGCGCTCGAGAGCGGGAGGTACGACCCCAACGCCACGGGCGTGCTGATGGCCAAGTACCTGGGCGACTGCCGCCTCACGCACTACGGCGCGCTTTTGCGCAAGGCGCTCGACGACGCCGGCTACGAGCAGGTGCCCATCATCACCAACGACGGCGAGGACGCGCACGACATGCACCCGGGCTTCCGCCTGGGCCTGCGCGCGTCGATCGACCTGGCCTTCGCGCTACCGATGATCGACGTGCTCGAGGAGTGGCTGCGCAAGGTGCGCCCCTACGAGGAGGAGGCGGGTGCGGCCGACCGCGCCTTCGAGCAGGGCATGGACGCGCTCGTGGACGGCCTGGCGCGCCACGGCGTCCGCGGCGCCGCCCGCGGCTTCAGGAGCGCGTGCGAGCTGCTCTCGGCCGTGCGCCGGCGCGACGTCGAGCGCCGCCCGCGCGTGCTGATCGTGGGCGAGTACCTGCTCAACTTCCACCCCGGGGCCAACCACGACGTGGAGGCCTACCTCGAGGCCAACGGCATGGAGGTCGTCGAGGCCCGCATGACCGACGTCATCCAGAAGAGCTACTTCTACAAGGACGCCCAGGCGCGCGAGTACCACGTGGGTCTGCCCGCGCGCGAGAAGGCGTGGAACGCGCTGGTCGACAGGGTTTTCTCGCTGGCGCACGACCTCACCGACCGCATAGCGTCGCGCTTCGAGCTCTTCGAGCGGCCGCCGCGCCTGCCGGAGATCGTGGGCGCGAGCGACGGCATCATCCACCACACCTTTGACGCGGGCGAGGGCGTGCTCATCCCGGCCGAGATCATCCACCACGCGCAGCGCGGCGTGCGCAACTTCGTGATCCTGCAGCCGTTTGGGTGTCTCCCCAACCACGTGGTGGGCCGCGGCATCACCAAGCGCCTCAAGGAGCTCTACCCCGACGCACAGGTCCTGCCGCTCGACTACGACCCCGACGTGAGCTTCGCCAACGTTGAGAACCGCCTGCAGATGCTCATCATGGACATGCGCGCCGACGTGGCGCCCGAGGGTGCGGCGTCGCTGGAGGTGCGCGCCCGGGCCACCGACGCCGGCGTGAGCCTGGAGGACCTGGCGGCCGCCGTGGGCATGGGCGTCAACGAGCTCGTGAGCGAGGTCAGCGCGGGCGTCGACGAGCTGGGCGGGCTTCTCGCCGACATCGCTCGCGCGCTCTCCGAGCCCGACGGCGAGCGCGGGCGAGAGGGTCGGTCCGGGCGGCGCGCGCGGTCCGGGCGGACGGCCCTCGGGGGCGCCCGATGAGGTGCGCCGGCTCCGGCCGCGCGGCGGCCCGGATGCGCGACCGCCTGGCCGACGCGTTCTGGCGCGTGCTCGAGGACGAGCGCGTGGACGGCGTCTCCGTCGGCGCGGTGTGCGAGGCGGCCGGCGTGAGCAGGGGCTCGTTCTACTATCACTTCGAGGACCGCGCGGAGCTGCTGAGCTGGGCGCTGCAGCGCGAGATTCTCGACGCCGACCGCGCGGGCACCCCGCTCGTGCAGCTCATGGCCGCCGGCGAGAGGTGCGACGGCGAGGCGCTCCGGGCGGTGGAGCGCACCATCGGGCGCCTCTGCCTGCTCATCGACCACGGGGGCATGGACGTGGTCTACAACGCGATGGCCGAGACGGCGTTCGGCTACTGGCGCGCCGTCCTGTGCCCGGGCGGGGAGGAGCTGCCCTCCGGCGTGGTGGCGATACTTGAGTACGACGTGGGCGGCATGGTGGGGATGCTCTGCCGCGCCGGCGCGAGCTCCGACGACGAGCGCCGCAGCTCGCTCGCGTTCCTTCGCGAGCGCCACGTGCTGATCGCGCGGCGCATCTGCCGAGAGGAGGGCCTCACGGCCGAGCAGCTCCGCGCCCGCACCGCCGCGCTCGACGCCCGCTGCGCCGTCCCCGCGTAGCCGCCGCGCCCTTCTCGCCGCGCGGGCGCCCGTGCTGCGGGCCCTTCTCCGTCACGCCCTTCTCGCCGCGCGGTCCTCGCGCCCCAAAGACCGCGTCCCGCTCACGTTCAGAAAGCTTGAGTAGGTCGACAATCGCCAAACAGGGCCTTCCGGAGGCCCGTTTTGTCGATTCTCGACAAACTCAAGCAACCTGAAAGCGCCGAAGAAGCGAGAAACGCGCGCTCGCGCCCGCCGAGAAGCACGGCGGACTCGTCGGCGAACGGCGCGGGCGGCTGTGCTACCATGTCGACCCAGGCGATGACGGAGAGGTTCGGGCGTCGCGTTGCCAGCGGACAGAGACGGGGGTCACCGGCTGAGAGCCCCCTCCAAGGCAGAGGCCCGGAGTTCACTCCACCAGCTGCGACCTGAACATGTGGAAAAGGGACTGTCCCCTTTCCACGTCAGTAGGGAAGCCGTCGGCCCCACGGCACGGGGCGAGAAGAGCGGGCGCGCGGGAGAGACAACCCACGCGCCAACCGAGGTGGTACCGCGGATCACTCCGTCCTTGGGCAGCGTCTGTCCGAGGGCGGTTTTTTATCGAGAAGGGATGACACGATGTCGATGTCCGACGACCTCAAGACGATCGAGGCGCAGGTCACAGACGGGCTCGCCGCCGCCGAGAGCATGGAGGCGCTCGAGGCCCTACGCGTGAGCGTGCTCGGCAAGAAGGGCCAGCTCACGGTCATCATGCGCTCGATGGGCAAGCTCAGCCCCGAGGAGCGGCCCGCGATGGGCAAGCTCGCCAACACCGTGCGCGCCAACGTGGAGGCGGCGCTGACCGCCCGCCGCGAGCAGCTCTCCGCCGAGCTCATGGAGCGCAAGATGGCGGCCGACGCCTGTGACGTCACGCTGCCCGGCCGCCGGCTCAGCCAGGGCACGCAGCACCTCATCAGCCAGATCCGCGAGGAGATCGAGGACATCTTCTGCGGTCTGGGCTACACCGTCGAGGACGGCCCCTACGTGGAGTCCACCTGGTACAACTTCACCGCGCTCAACGCCCCGGAGGACCACCCGAGCCGCTCGGCCAAGGACACCTTCTACGTGGTGGACAACGCGCCGGGCACCGTGCCCCACGCCGAGACCTCCCGCGTCCAGGGCGAGTCGGACATCCTGTTGCGCACCCAGACCTCGGGCGTGCAGGTGCACGTGATGGAGCGCCAGCAGCCGCCCATCTACATGATCTGCCCGGGCACGGTCTTTCGCCCGGACACCGCAGACGCCAACCACCTGCCGCAGTTCACGCAGGTCGAGGGCCTGGTGGTGGACGAGGGCATCACCTTCGGCGACTTCAAGGGCACGATGGACTACTTCCTGCGCGAGATCTTCGGCAAGGACCGTGCCACGCGCTACCGCCCGCACTTCTTCCCGTTCACCGAGCCCAGCTGCGAGGTCGACGTCTCGTGCGGTGTCTGCGGCGGGAAGGGCTGCCGCTTCTGCAAGGGGACGGGCTGGCTCGAGATCCTGGGCGCCGGCATGGTGGACCCCAACGTCTTCGAGTACTGCGGCATCGACCCCGAGCGCTACACCGGCTTCGCCTTCGGCATCGGCGTGGAGCGCGTGGCGGCGCTGCGCTACGACCTGCCCGACCTGCGCATGCTCATGACCGGCGACATGCGCTTCCTGCGTCAGTTCTAGTCGCCGTCAGTCCCGATCCCCGCGCGCAAAGGAGAAGAACATGCGCATCTCATATGAGTGGCTCAAGTCCATGGTCGACGTGCCCGACGACCCCGCCGAGCTCGTGGCCGACCTCACCCGTACCGGCACCGAGGTCGAGGCCGTCGAGAAGGTCGGCGCCAGCCTCGAGCACGTGGTCACGGCCCGGGTGGTGAGCAAGGTCCGCCACCCCAACTCCGACCACATGTGGCTCTGCCAGGTGGACGTGGGCGAGAAGAACGTGGACGAGCAGGGCAACCCCGTCCCGCTGCAGATCGTCTGCGGCGCCCAGAACTTCAACGAGGGCGACCACATCGTCTGCGCCATGATCGGCGCGGTGCTGCCCGGTGACGTCAAGATCAAGAAGAGCAAGCTGCGCGGCATCGAGTCCTGCGGCATGAACTGCTCGGAGCGCGAGCTCGGCCTGGGCTCGGACCACGAGGGCATCATGATCCTGCCGCCGGACGCGCCGGTGGGCATGGACTTCACCGACTACCTGGGCTCCTCCGACACCGTGATCGACTGCGAGATCACGCCCAACCGCCCCGACTGTCTCTCGATGACGGGCTTCGCCACCGAGGTCGCGGCGATCCTGGACGAGGACACCCACGTCGAGCTGCCGCGCCTGGAGTCCACCTCCGGCCCGGAGGCCTCCGAGCTCGTGGACGTGACGATCGCCGACCCCGAGCTCTGCAGCCGCTACACCGCGCGCGTGGTGCGCAACGTCAAGATCGGTCCCTCGCCCGAGTGGCTGGCGCGCCGCGTGGCTGCCGCGGGCGGGCGCTCGATCAACAACGTGGTGGACGTCACCAACTACGTCATGTACCTCACGGGCCTGCCGATGCACGCCTTTGACCTGGGCACGCTCTCCGAGCGCGACGGGCGCCGCCACATCGTGGTGCGCGCCGCGGCGCAAGGCGAGAAGCTCACCACGCTCGACGGCCAGGAGCGCGTGCTCACGCCGGACATGGCCGTCATCTCCGACGACGGCGGCGTGGCCGTGGGGCTCGCGGGCGTGATGGGCGGCCTCGACTCCGAGATCACCGAGAGGACCACCGACGTCCTTCTCGAGGTCGCGAACTTCTCGGCCGGCCACATCTCGCGCACGAGCCGAAACCTCGACCTCATGAGCGAGGCCTCCATCCGCTACGAGCGCCAGGTCGACGGCACGGCCTGCGACGAGGTGTCCAGAATCGCGGCGGCGCTGTTCGAGCAGTGCTGCGGCGCCGAGGTCTGCCCCGGCGTGGTGGACGTCTACCCGGGCGAGGCGGACGACGCGCCGGTCACGATCGCGCTGCGCCCGAGCCGCGTGCGGATGCTCTCCGGCGCGGACATCCCCGAGGACTTCATGGTCTCGCGCCTGCGCCGCCTGGGCTGCGCGGTCGAGGCCGCGGGCGACGATGCGCTCAGCGTCACGGCGCCCACCAACCGCCCCGACCTCACCCGCGAGGTCGACCTCATCGAGGAGATCGTGCGCCTGTGGGGCGAGGGCGACATCGCGCCGACGATTCCCGCCGCGCGCAACCACGCCGGCGGCCTCACGCTGGAGCAGCGCCGCGTGCGCAAGATCGGCCGGGTGCTGCGCGCCTGCGGCCTCTCCGAGACCTCCACGTACTGCTTCGCCGCGCCCGACGACCTCAGCCGCCTGGGCATCCCCGAGACCGGCCGCGGCGTGCCGGTGAGGATCATCCGCCCGCTGGTGGCCGAGCAGTCCGAGATGCGCCGCGACATGCTGCCGGGGCTGCTCCGCTCGGTTGCCTACAACCTCGACCACGGCGTCGCCAACGTGGCGCTCTACGAGATCGGCCGTGTGTTCTTTGGTCACGAGGGCAGGAGCCTGCCCGACGAGCCGAGCTACGTCTGCGGCGTCCTGTGCGGCAAGCGCGCCGACGACGCCTGGAACCAGCGCTTCGACGACTACGACTTCTTCGACGCCAAGGGCGTGGTGGAGGAGCTTCTCGACGAGCTGCGCGTGACCAAGGTGCGCTTCCGCGCGGCCGACCCCGAGCAGTACCCGTGGCTCCAGCCCGGTCGTGCCGCCGAGGTCCTGGCCGGTCGCGGCGAGCTCATCGGCTGGGTGGGCAACGTCCACCCCAAGGGCCTGCGCGCGATGGGCGTGGACGCGCCGGTGGTGGCCTTCGAGCTCTCGCAGGCCGCGCTGCTGCGCCTGGCCCACGACGAGCTGCCCTACCGGGACGTCCCCACGCTGCCCGGCGTGGACGTGGACCTGGCCATCGTGGTCGACGAGTCCGTGAGCTGCGAGACCCTCATGCAGCGCATCACCTCCGCCGGCGGGAAGCTCCTGTCCGACGTGCGCCTCTTCGACGTCTACCGCGACGAGAAGCGCGTGGGGGCGGGCAAGAAGTCCATGGCCTTCTCGCTGACGTATCGCGCGGCCGATCGCACGCTCACCTCCGAGGAGGTCGAGAAGGCCCACGAGAAGCTCGTGACCAAGGTCTGCAAGGCCACCGGCGGCGAGGTCCGCAGCTAGCGGGCGTCCGCCAAGGCCGACGCAGTTGTCCGGGGCCCGCGCGTCCGTTGACGTGCGGGCCCCGGACGTTTTTGGGGTCGGAACCGTCAGGAGGTCGCACCTCTCCCGTTGACGTGCGGCGAGCTGACGATTTGGAGCGCGAAAGCGTCCGGAGGCCGCACCTCAACGGACGCGTCCCGAATTTTGGTGTAGGCGGCGACTCGGCCGGCGCCCGGAGGGGCGCGGCCGTTCCCTAGAATCGCAGTCACCACAA